>CAZSVI010000011.1:0-43008 GCA_964610205.1 uncultured Oscillospiraceae bacterium | reverse complement strand
AATTCACTGCTTTGATTATTAATATCAATGATTTGTTGTGATAGCATTTCAATGTCTGCCAGAATTTCATTGGTAAAGTTAACCTGAGAAGTAATTGCCTGTGACAAGCAATTCATGGTATATTGAATTTCATTGCTTTCATTGCGGGCATGATTGGAAGAGTTGTTAACTACCTCACTCTGTTTCTCCAAAGTAACGGAAACACGATTCATTTCCTTGAGTATTAATTTTAAGTTATCCAGCATTACATTGTTAGTTGCGGATAATATGCCGATCTCATCTATGGTTGGGTCTTCAATTTTGCTGATATTCAGTTTCTTGTCGGCTATTGATTGATTTACCGATACCAGTTTCTCCAATCTCCTGCTTATACTGTTCGTTAATAAATAAATCAGGAAAAATGTTACTATAATTGAAACCGAAATAATTATGATTACGAAGATTCTTGTATTGCTTAATACACCGCTCACTTCATTCTTGGCAATGCTTTTATTATTTTCAAACAATTGAATTATATAATCCAGAGAATCCAGGTTTTCTTTGTTCAACTTAATATATTGATCCCGCGCTGATATGTAATTGCTGATATTATTACGATCTACCGAATCAACAATTTCCTTAAGAAATTTCTCTTCCATTCCGTTTATGTTTTCTTTTACCGCTTCAAGCTTTTGTAAAACCACATTATCGGTTATTGTTATTATAAAATCATCGACTTCTGTTTTAATTGCTTCGGATTTGCTTTTAAATATATCAAGAATATTATACCTTTTATAAGTATCAAGCGGAGTATATTCCGCAACCAGGCTGTCTATTTCCAGAAGTTTCTTCTGCAAATCCAATACATGCTGTACTTTGGCATCTTCTTGATTTAAAATGCTCATTTGCAATTCTACTTTGCCCATTTGAAAATTAACAATAAATATGATACCGGTAAATAAAATAACACAGAAGAACAAACATATCTGATATTTGCGAATTAATTTTAAACTTCTTATTTTATTCATCATATAACCTTCTTTCCGGATTTGTTTTTAGTATTTTATGTCAAGGATTATGATCATTATAAAGAAGCTAACCTGACTTTTCCTGATATCAGTAGATACCATATTTCAATTATATATTATATTTAATTATGAAATAACCTTAATTTTTATATAATTATCGCGAAAAATGAACAACAGACTTGAGAAAAATGACAAGTTTTTCATTACTTGAAAAAAGAATAAAATGGCAAGAGAAGCATCATTAATGATTTGTTAAGCCATATCAAGGCTTAACAAACGCTTCATTATGCTACTGCCGCTAAAAGCGACCTGTAAAGTATATTGATATGAGTACAGGCCCACAAGCATCAATTAAGTATATTTTTAACTCGGATGGCAATTATGCCTTTACGGCTCCTATCAAAACGCCTTTCACAAAGTATTTCTGCAAAAACGGATATAACATAATAATGGGAATAACCGTAACCATTACGGTTGCCATTTTAACCTGAGGTCCAATGGCTGATTCCTGTAATTCCGCGAGATCAGCGGTAGATCGCAATGATTCGGTGGACTCAAACAGGATTTCTCTTAATATAACCTGCAGGGGCCACATACTGCGCTTGTTCAGATAAATCATCGGTGTGAAATATGAATTCCAGTGGCCTACGGCATAAAACAGCCCGATTGTTGTAATTGCGGGAAGAGATATGGGGATAATGATTCTAAACAGAACATACGGTTCGGAGGCTCCATCAATAATTGCGGCTTCCTCAAGACTTGACGGGATATTTACAAAGAAACTCCGCAATACAAGCATATTATAGGTACTGATCGCGCCTGTTAATATAACCGCGTAATATTTGTCGGTAAACCCAAGACTGCGCATCAGCATGTAAGATGGAATGAGCCCGCCTTTAAAGTACATTGTAAATATAATCATATTAATAAAAATCTTATACCCTTTTAAGTCCGTTTTTGACATAACATAGGCGCAAATGATTGTTAAAAACAGATTTGTAGCTGTCCCGCCAATAGTAATAATAAGGGTTGACTTATAAGACAGCAGAATGCTGCCATTCTGGAAAATCCGCATATAGGCTTCCAGTGAAACTTTGTTTGGAAAGAGAACAATGCCGCCCTTTAAATATTCATCAACGGGCATCAGGGATATTGTCAGCATATATAAAAAGGGATATATGGCAGTAAGGGCAATCAAGGTCAACAGTGTACCGTTTAATATATCAAATAATCTAAGTTTTTTTATCACGTTTGTTCACTCCTAATATTATATATTTTAACAAAATAATAACGATGGATGATCAGTATATGCTTTCACCTCTTACTTTCTTGGAAAGCCAGTTCGAACCTACAACCAGTACATATCCCACCAGCGATTTAAACAGTCCGACAGCCGTTGAAAAACTATAATCTCCTTGCTTCAAGCCGATTTTATATACATATGTATCAATAATTTCACCAACACTTGTTACCATAGGGTTCAAAAGAACCAGCGTCTGTTCCATACCTGCGCTCAATATGCTTCCCAACTGAAGAATAAACAGTATGACGACCGTACTGGCTATTCCCGGCAAAGTAACATATCTGGCCTGCTGGCGTTTGTTTGCGCCGTCAATTATAGCCGCTTCATATACATTTGCATCAACCGATGTTATTGCTGCCAAGTAAATTATTGAGTGCATTCCCGCCTCTTTCCACATAGACGAGAGTACCAATAAACCTCTGAAGTATTTCGGGTTTCCCAGAATTCTAATAGTCTCTAAACCTGAGTTCTTTAAAATCATATTTAACAGCCCGTCATTTATTGAAAACATGCTCATAATAATTGCGCCTACAATAACCCAGGAAACAAAATGCGGGAAATAAATTGCTGTCTGTATGACCCTTTTAAAGGACATAAACCGGATTTCATTCAGCAGCAATGCGATAATGATGGGAAAAGGAAAACCAAAAATTATTTTATAGAAACTAATGATAACCGTATTCCTTAAGGCATCATGAAAGGGTTTTGAGGAAAAAACTAATTCAAAGTTTTTGAATCCAATCCATTCGTTCCCAATAAATGGTTTCCCCGGCAGGTAATCCTGAAACGCTATTGTAATACCATATATCGGAATATATTCAAATATTACATAATATAAAAGAGGAAAGAGAAACATGGAATATATGAATTTCTTTTTCCATATATAGTTCAATAAATTACCATGGGAGTTTGTTCTGATGGAATTGTTTACCTTCTTCTGATTCTTGGAAATGGTCATTTTTTCACCGTCCTATACCTATTTAGCAATCGTTCCATGTTTAAACCGAAGATATTTCTTTTTTCAATATCACTTATATCTGAATAAACCAATCTGCCAAAGCAGGGTCTGGGGTCAAAAAAAGGCATATCGGTACCAAACAGTATCTTATCGGAGCCCATTTCCTTTACAAACCATTCAACGTTACCCTCACGCACTCTGGATATGGCAAGATCCACATAAACATTGTCATGCCTGCCAACCACATCGACAGCAAGCTCCATTGCGTCAATATCGGCGCCGGCATGCCCCATAATAAAGGATGCGTCCGGATAACTGCCGGCAATCCTGTCCACATCATTAACCGAACTTTTTCCCCATACATGAATCAACACAATACATTTGCGATTGTTCGCAGCCTCATAAACAATATGGTAATTTTTGTGATCCATAGGCCTTCCATGGCAAGCCGGGTGCAGCTTCATACCTATCATCCCTACAGCCGAAAACCCTCTGTCCAGTTCATTTCTTATGTCTTCGGGGTAATTCGGATTAACGGTAATATACCCGGCGAATCTGTCGGGAAATTTTTCCGCAGCTTTCATTACCATATTGTTACCATATATATAGTCGGGTCCTATGGAGGCATGTGCGGTAACGCATGCCGTGTCGATTCCCAGTGAATCCATGCTGATAAGCATACCTTCAGCCGAACCCCGGGGTACGTTAAAATGCTGCCAGTGCCCAATATGGCTATGACAGTCAATGATCAATACGTCATTTAATGGTAATCCTCTTTCGGCCAATTCTTTCATATTCACAGAATTACACCCCCAAGAAGCTTATCAAGATTTTCATATGCAATCATACTTTTTTCCTTATCGCTTATACGTGCATAATTTATCATACTGACCGCAGCTCCCCCTGAGAATTCAGGCATTTTGCTGCCGAATATCAATCGGTGCGCTCCGAATCGGGTACAGATTTCCTCTATTCCGTTATGTACCTTATAGCCTGAAGTCTCTATATAAAGGTTCATGAATTTATCCAGAAGCGCATATAAATTCCTGTCAACAGAGTAACCCAGGTCGATTAGTACAATGTTCAAATCAGGATAATGGCCGCATAATCTGTGAAGCTCATTAAACCCCAGCTGATCCAGGCCGATAAAAAGCGGAATCCTGTATGTTTCAAGGGTACACAGCAGTTCTCCGCAATTCCACGGCTCTAAGCTGTAATTCTGTTCATGCTGGGACGGAAACATACGAACCGCCCGGACATTATTTATCTTCAGCTGCCTTTTTAGTTCGGCGGGTGTATGGAATTCACCTGTGTGGTTAGGCATTACTACCCATAAAGGATAGAAAGAAGGGTTTTTCCGGATTTCTTGGGCAAGCATGTTGTTTCCGATTATCGGATTGTACTCACGGGCCATTGAGTGATAAACAAGCGCTCTGTTAATTCCGTAATGCCGCATTCTTTTTTTCAGATCTTCAGCTTTATGGAATGAACCGGGGTCTACAATACTTCTCATTCCGAAACAACAATTACAATCGAAAAATTTTAATGGTTCCATAATACTTCCCCGCCTAAACAATTCGTCCAAAATCCCCCGGCAGTATAATCTGGCAGATTATCCCTTAACTACCGGGGGTTCGGGACGATATAAATAATACGTTTAACTTTTCTTGAGCAAATTATTTCTGGTTAGCCTCATATAACTCGTTTATTTCTTTAATCAACAGGTCTCCGCCGGTTGCTCTCCAGTTTTGAATAAATTTATCCCATTCAGCGGCAGGATCCGCATCACCGACAACAATCGCCGCCACGGAATCCTTAACATAATCCGCTCCCTGTCTTGTAGAGACTTCCTTCAGCGATCCGGGCTGGAGCGTAGGAGCCGGATAAAACGGACCTTCGTACAGTATCTGAGCGAGCTGTTTTAATTCAGGAGTCCTTGGATCGTCCGCCGGCATCACATTGATTGTTGTTGGCTGCATGATCTGCCTGAAGCTGTGGCCGGCTTCCATACCGTATTTTTTAACCGCTTCCTCATCTCTGACAAGTGTGCCGTCGGGCTTCTTTTCATAAGTAAGACCTTCAATACCGTATCTGATAAGAGTATCCCCTTCATCAGTCATTAAGTAATCAATAAACTCCAGTATTTTTACAGGATTCTTTGCTTCTTTTGATATTGATGATACCATATAGAATCCTTTTTGCATAGGACGTACGTTTTCGCCTTCGGGTCCTTTAACTCCATCCAATATCGCAAGCTTAACCGACGGATCGTTTGCTTTGATTCTTTCTTCGTGATAAGTTATCATTTGCTGGAACCCGGTTGGGAAATACCCGACTTTACCTGAAAGGACTTTATCCAGGAATGCCTGTGATTTTATAAGCATCCATTCCGGGTCCAGAATTCCATCATGGTATAGTTTGTGAACAAATACAATAGAATCTTTCATGCCGGGTGCCAATATGGTAGCAGTAAGCTTTCCGTTTCCATCGGGTATCCAGTTTTCCGTATTTGGAGAACTGTTGCATCCATGAGCTCTAAACACAAAATCAATAGTGGTTAATGTATCCTCCGTACATAATCCGTAAGTATCATCTTTTTGGTTTTGATCAGGGTCCTGTTCTTTAAATGCCTTTAGTACCCCATACAATTCATCCAGTGTTGAAGGCATGGACAGACCCAGATTATCCAGCCAGTCCTGCCTTATTGTGTAAGCCGCATCGGATAATGAAGGTTTTGGAATGCCATAAAGTTTACCGCCAAGCATTTTATGGGCCTCGACTATGCTGCTGTTTAAATATTTCTGAATGTTTGGACAATGTTGGTAATACAGATCCAAAAGATCCAGATAAATTTCCTGCTTTGCCCAGGCATCGAAGTTAGCGGTACCGGGGCCGGTTGTAATGGATAAGTCCGGGATATCGCCCGAGGTCACAAAGATATTGTATTTTTCAATCCATGTCTCATATGGACATGTCTCGATTTTAATTTTAATGTTAAATTTTTTGTTCAGTTCCTGGATAACAGGGTCTGTTTCATCATTCAGATGAGTCCAATATGTCCTGAATATAGAGAATTCGTACGGTTTTTCGGGTTCCTGGCTCTTCGTGGTGTCTGCCGGCTGCTGTGTGGTGTCTGCCGGTTGTTGTGTGCCAGTCGGTTCTTCGCTATGGGTGGTTCCCACCTGGTAATTACAGCCTGACAACACAATAGAAAGCACGATGCACATAATAAATCCCAGATGCAATAATTTTTTCAGACTTCCTTTCATTATAGATCACTCCTCCTTAAAAATATTTATTTTTTTTTGCCTGACACTGTCTGTTACGGATGGTGTCAAAGCAAATAAAAACACTGTCATTATCCCAAGTTCTGTAATATTACAGGCCGTATCCATATTCATATTTTTTATTGATCTCCACAGGAAGTTTCCCCGTTGCTTTCATTTTCCCGAACAGGATCTTAAGCGCCGAATCAATAGAATATTCACAATCGCTGTATGTAACAATACAGTTTCTTAATTCGGGAAGCCTTCTCAGAGTGTATGGACTTCCGAATATGATGAATACCGGTTTATTGACAGATTCGTTCAGGATGCCTATAAGCCTTGCCTGAGCTTCAGGTATGTTCCCGCTGCCTTTCTTGTAAGATATTACTCTTACAAAAGTCGCAAAAATAACACTTTCATAATCCGCCGAGATTTTTATAAGCTTTTCTGTTTCCCTTTTATCCGGATTTTCATCTATTACCATAAAGTCCATGTTATCTGTGTATTTATTACACTCTTCAAATAAATACCCTGCCTTACCCACAATGTTAGAATGCAAGTCTTCCGCGACACTGCCTTCCTCTTCGGTTTTTGTGGCTATAACAAGAACTTTGCCATTGTTTTTTACCATAAAAGGAATATCCCTGCTTTCAAGCAGTGTGACCGATTTGTCCGCAATTTCCCGTGCGACGGCAACATGTTCTCTTGAACCAACCACCTGACGGACCGCCTTAATATCAACAGGTATGTTATCAAAATTCCCCAATTGTTTCCTTATTTTAAGGATGCGTTTTACCGAATCGTTGATTTGTTCTACATTTATTTCACCTGATTCTACGGCATAGACAACGGCATCAATTGTAATTTCAGGATCGGTGTTGTAATCCTGAAGGATAATATCATGTCCTGCTTTAACGGCTGATACCGAAGATTTTTCCAGGCCATAAAAGTCTTTAATCCCTTTCATTGCGAGACTGTCAGAAACAATTAACCCTTTAAAATTCAATTCATTTCTTAATAAATTTGTTATGATATTTCTTGACATTGTGGCCGGAACGCCGTCTTCCTCAGCCCCCAGCAGTGACGGATACAGGATATGCGCTGTCATAATCCCAAGCAGACCTTTTCCGATTAGTTCGCGGAATGGTTTAAGTTCCGTATCCATCAAATATTCCCTGTCATGACTGACAACCGGTATTGTCATATGGGAGTCGGTATCGGTATCGCCATGGCCCGGAAAGTGTTTGCCGTTCGGTATTATGCCCGAGTTCTGCATTCCTCTGGTATATTCCGCGGCAAGTTCAATAACAAGGTCGGCTTTATCGCTTATTGCCCTTGTATTGATTATAGGGTTGTCAGGGTTGTTGTTTATATCCAGGACAGGGTTGCTGACCATTGTCATTCCGATTGCCCGGGCTTCTTTACCGATAATGTTTCCCATTTTGTATGCAAGCTTTTTTGAAAAGGTGGCGCCCAGGGCCATTAACGAAGGAAAGGCTGTTCCAAAGTCAAACATGTCCCGTATCCCGCATTCGGCATCCATATACAGGAAAAGTGGCAATACGGATAGTTGCTTGTATTCATTTATTATTCTTATTACCTGCTCCAGTTCCTTGGTACCCTTCTGGGTTATGACAACAGCTCCAAGGCTGCTGACCAGTCCCCCGGAAAGCATGTCTGCAATTTTATTTCTGTAGTTGTATGACCGCACACATACCATCTGTCCAACCTTTTGCCGTAATGACATGCTGTTCAAAATGTTTATAACTTTATCCACAATACATTCTCCTGAATATGTTATGTTGCTGATGGTTTCATTATAACCGCATATAATCATAATTCAAGTTGCAATTATTTACACACTGTTACAAATATGAATATGAAATTCCTTTCAAACGGCCTGTAAAAAGTCATATGAACAGGTTAAAAAAATAAAATGTTGCATATTTTTTCAGGCTGTTGTATATATTTTGATCATGCGGCAAGTGCGAGATATCAGAGTATAGAGGGACAATTTATTAACGGAAACATAATCGAATAGAATTGAAACCATGGTTGCTTTATGCTATAATAATTATGCAGTTTCATTAAAAAGTAAAAATAATTTTAATGAAGCGGCAGGGTATTATATATGAGCATATGTGTTTCCTCTCAGCAACAATGATAACTTATTCAACAGAAAATCATAATTCGCAGAGGGCGTAAAAGCCCTTCCGGCAAAAGGGGATTTAACTTCATGAAGGTTGCAGACCTGGTTAAAAAATATAAAAAAAGCATGTCTGGAAGTTTATTCTTTAAGATTTTTTTTGCGTGTACGTTTACATCCTTGTTTTTAATTGCGTCCTTTGGTATATATACCCACTTTTATATATTAAGGAATCTTGATTATGAAATTGAAAAATACGAAAGGAAAAAGCTGAATGAGACTTTGAACAATACTGTTACACTGTTTGCTGAAATGCAGAAACTCACGCTAAGTTACGCGTTTAACAATAAATTTACCCAATATGCGCATATGCCCCGGGATATAAATATCAAATATTATACCGAGATACAAAATAATCTTAATATCATGTCCAATACTGTGAACTCAAGCAATTATATAGAAAACATATTTATTTACTACGAAAAAAACAACTATGTTCTGGATTACAGCGGACCTATGGATTTTTTATACTATTATGATACCGGATGGTATGAGTATTATTATAATCTGACGCAGCCATCCATGATTATTGATACCCGAAAGGTTACAAAAAGAAGCAGCAGCAATTCCGATCTATATAGCAATATTATTACGTTTATAGCTAAGATCCCCTATTCAAATGTTGAAAAGGAAGGCGCAATTGTCCTTAATGTAGATGTTGCAATTGTGTCTGACCTGTTGAAGAATATTACTGCCGGTGATGATCGTACCCTGGCGTTTCTTGTAAATAAAGCCGGTACCATTCTGGCATCCAACGAAGAAGGTCATATCTTGAGGGATATTTCAGAGATAATAGATATACCGGAAAATTTTAACAAATTAATAGAAGGTAACTTCAAATTCGATATCAATGGAACAAAAATGGTGGCGTATTTTGAGACTTCAACAATTAACGACTGGAAGCTTTTTTATACTGAGTCGGAGAATGCTATTTTTCAAAAATCCGTATATATCAGAAATATCACATTTATAATCTTCATGTCACTGCTGTTGCTTGCCGCGCTTGCATCCTTCCTGTTTTCTCTGAAGGTGTACAACCCGATCAAGAATATCGTGGCCAATATTAAGAGGATGACCATACTGGATAACGAAAATATAAGCGATATATCTTTGATAAACGGCGGCCTCAACCTACTCCATGAAAACAACAAAAATCTGGAAAAGCAATTAAAGGAAAATGAAATACTGATACGGGAGTTATTTCTAAGTCAGATGATCAGAGGGAAGCTTTTCAATAAAAATGAAATTATGAATAAAGCGGCTTATTTTTCCGTTGATCTGGAAGCCGATTTTTACAGAGTTGCCGTTATACAAATAAATTCCATACCCTCACAGCCTTATGACATACAAAAACTGGAGCTTTATAAAATTTCCTCGATACATCTGATAACAAATGTATTCAGCAACTTGAATATCAGAACAATCTGTACCCAGGATTCAAATGATAATATACTGGTTTTGATAAAACTGCGTTCGGTAAAGGATATTAATGAAACCGAAGCTATTATTGAACAGGTTCTTGAAGATATTAAGAGTACTATAGAAAACCAGCACGCGTTATCCGTAAGCATCGGCGCAGGAAGGGTTTATTCGGAACTGTCGAATGTCGGCGTATCCTGCAAGGAAGCTATTGAAGCCCTCAGATACAGGTTTTTAAAGGATGATCAGTCGGTAATCAGTTTTTCAGATATCAGCAGGAGTGAAAAGGATAAATTATACTACCCTGTTCAGACTGAGCAGAAACTTCTTTCCTTTATTCAGTTGTCGGATTATGAAAAAACAATGCATTGCCTGCATGAGATGATTGATGATATTATGAGCCATAATAAAAGCTTCAAACATATCGAGGTGTGTCTGACAAACATGATTGGTATAATAAAAAGGTGCATTTATGAACTGAATCTGGACGAGCAGTGTATTTTTACGGATAATACCGGTATGGATATTTCCGTGGAATCATTTAAAAATATCCAGCATTTTGCGGAATGGATCAGCGGTTGTTTCAGAAAGATCATTGAATATCAGATTGATCAGCAAAAAGATGATTCCAAAAGCTTTGTTTATGAAGTTAAGGAATATATTGAAAGAGTATATAAGGAAGAAATATCCCTTGATATTGTAGCCGGTCATTTTAAATATAATTCATCCTATTTCTGTAAAATATTCAAAGAGAAAATAGGGGTCACTTTTTGGGAATATGTCGCAAAAATAAGAATTGAGAAGTCAAAAGAATTGCTTGTCGGATGTGAAGACACTATAGAACAAATTGCGGCAATGGTAGGATATAACAATCGTTTCAGTTATATACGGGCCTTTAAAAAATACACTTCCGTTGCGCCGGGGGAGTATAGAATGAAGTTTAGATAAACTGACGATAACAAAAGGAAAGAGCCGAATATAACTCTTTCCGAAGTATCCGATATATAGGCCGCAAAATATTTTACATACCCTTCAACGCAATCTCTGTTTTTTGACGAACCGATTCCATCACACAATTGAGAAGTTCCACAGGCGCGTAGAGATGCTCAAACTTTTCCACAGGCTCTTTTGTCCGCATCATCCGGGCGAATTCTTCAAATTCAAGGATGTAACATCCTGTAATATCAATCTCACGAACCATTGTACCCTTATCCCCATAGAGTATGGCGAAGTATTCCTTTGAATAAGGAATGAAGTTCATTGTAATTTGATATCTGTCATATTTAAGAATAGCAGTGACACAGCCGTTGTTTTCAGAAGCCAGGACTGATTTTGCGTCATATCCGAAGGCTTTCAGTGTCATTTCTGCCAGGTGGGGTCCATAAAAATGTATTCCGCCATATTCGCTGTCAAGTGAAGCAGGGAAATTGACTGCCGCCGTTTTAAGCTGTCCAATTCTGTTACCGTTTTCCACAGCGCTTTTAACCATTAAAACGTCATAAACATATTTCAGGCTTGAGCCTCCTGTTATCAGCGTATTATACTTCCTGGCCGCATCAAACAGCGTTTTTGCATCTTCTGTTTTAATGGTAAAGGGTTTGTCTATCCATGTTGGGATCCCGGCTTCCACAAAAGGAAGAGCATACTTAAGATGAAGATCCCCATGACGGAAGACTACCATTACGGCGTCCACTTTTCCAAACATATCTTCGGGTTTTTCAACGATACATTCTATTTTTCCCTTTGACGCTACTTCTTCGGTACGGGTTTTATCAAGCCCGAAAATACATGTAATTTTAAAATCGGGAAAAAGATACTGTCCGGTTTTTTCATCCGGAAGATTAACAGTTTTTGAAAACGCATCCGCGTGTGTATTGTCAGAGCCCAGGATTCCTATTCTGAACATATAACCACCCCATATATAAAGATTTTTCATAGAAACATTTCTGAATATATAGTCAACTACCCATCAGTTTCTCCCATTTATTCAGGCATTCCTCCGTTGCTTCATAACCCATATATGAGAAAGCGGACCCTTTCGGAAGGGCTATTAATTTTTCATCAATAGCATGTTTAGGACGGTAGTGCGTCTCAAGAACAACACAGCCGTCATAACCGCTTTCCTTAAGAGCGCGGAACTGACCGGTATAATCAACCTGCCCTTCACCAACAGCTACCCCTGATATCTTTCCGTCAGGAGCTTTTATAGCATCCTTTAAATGCATATGTACCATATATGGCCTAATAATATTGTATCCGTCAGGGTAAGGAACTTCTCCATCAGGATCATGAATATCGTTACCCGGATCCCATAATGCTTTCACATTAGGAGAATTGATGCCTCTTATCACTTTTACAAGCTTTTGTGCATTGGTTGCGTAAACACTGGGATCAAACTCCAGGGCCAGAGTAATATTCTCTTTTTTGAGTAAATCAACAGGCTTTTCAAAACTGGAAATAATCTTTTCAAAATCTCTTTCAAAATCCCCTTTTCTCCAAAAGGTAAATCCCCTGACAATTTTCGTCCCTAATCTATTGGCAAGTTCTATACATTTCTTAAGGATTTCAATGTGAGCGTTGATTTCTTTCCCATTATCCAAACTGCATTTGAAAAAAGGAGAACTTATACCGCAAACCTTAAGGCCGGTTTCAGATAAAATTTCCGTGATCCTTAAAATATCCGTCTTGTCCAATTCATGCGGCCCTTTTTCCCATACCGATCGAATTTCAACGACATCAAGCTTATATTTCAAAGCCAATTTAACGGCAACATTTAAATCCTGAGATATCTCATCGGTTATAACACCTCTTTTAAACATCCTTTCCCTCCTTTTAATAATATTTCTTTTTTTTTTAATCAAGGAAACACTCCTCTTAACTTTTTAGCCTTTACTATCCTATCCAGAGCAACCATATATGCTCCCATTCTCATGGTGGTCTCTTTGCTCTTTGATATATCCCAAACTTCATTAAAAGCCCTTATCATAAGCTTTTCAAGGGTTCTGTTTATTTCCTCCTCATCCCACGTCAACGATTGAATATTCTGTATCCATTCAAAGTAAGACACAATCACGCCGCCTGCATTTGCCAGTATGTCGGGTATAACTATCCTGTTGTTTTTTGTCAGTATCTTGTCAGCTTCAACTGTCGTCGGTCCGTTGGCGCCCTCAATAATGAACCTTGCTTTTATATCGGGTGCGATTTCTTCGGTAATCTGATTTTCCAATGCGGCAGGAATCAACACATCGGCATCCGCTGTAAGAACCTTCGTATTACTTACATGATAAACCCCCGGAGCCTCATAATCTGATATTGTCCTGCCGCTGTTCTGTGATAAAAACGCAAGAATCTCATCTATCAATAGGCCTCTGTCACAAATAAGTCCGCCTGATACATCACTTACGGCAACGATTTTACACCCCTCATCAAACAATAGTTTTGCCGTGGTACCACCAACATTACCCATACCCTGTACAGAAACCCTTGTACCAATCATAGGAAGCCCCATTCTGTGAAGTATCTCCCGTGTCATAAACATAACACCACGGCCGGTTGCTTCCTTCCTTCCCAGAGAGCCTCCGATTTCAACCGGTTTTCCTGTAACTACACCATGGACGGTATATCCCTTGAACATACTATAAGTATCCATAATCCAGCCCATTATCTCGGCATTTGTTCCTACATCCGGTGCGGGTATGTCCCGTTCAGGTCCTATTAGTGGAAGGATCATGGCCGTATATCTTATGGTAAGATCCTTCAGTTCGCTTTTGGTTAATTCCTTTGGATTGACACTGATAGCACCTTTTCCTCCGCCATAAGGAATATTGACTACCGCACACTTAAAAGACATCCAGACCGCAAGAGCTTTCACTTCATCTATATTCACATCCTGATGATACCTTATACCGCCCTTGCATGGACCCAATGAACTGGAATGCTGGACCCGATAGCCCTCGAATACTCTTATCGAACCGTCACTCATTTCAACCGGTATTGATACTTTCAGTTCACGCTCCGGATATTTAACGGCTTCATAATCACTTTTCTCTAATCCAAGCATATCTGCCGCTTCGATAATCGTATCCACTACTTCCTGATATGGGTTATATTTCTTCTTCATCTTTAATCCCCTGCAATTCATATATTATTGACCTATAAGAATCCTAAAGTGCCGGTACGCATAAACGGTCGGAGACTTCCGACCTGCTTGCGGCACAGGTCTGTTTGCTTTCTTCCCGAATTATTTTGTATTGTTCGGGAAGAAAACATTACGGTTGTTTTTTAACATCGTACAGTCATAGTATACAAAAACGGCTGCAAGGTTTCTTTGCATATTCTACGAAACAGTTGATTGATTCTATCCGGTTATGGCGACGCAATTCGCGTTGGCATTCATTGAATAAATTGCTGCCTGGCGTGCGGCATTATCTCCACGATTTTTAACTTCACCTATTGCTTTCATGGAAGAATCAATTAACAACGTATCATCAGGCTGTATACCAAAATTCATTATTTGATCTTTAATAGACTTCTTTGTATGCATTTTACCAAGCCTCCAAGAGACTTTTTTTATTATATAAGTTGATCTAAGTTTAAAGACTATCGGCAGGGTTCCACCAATTCCCTGAAATGACTAACATACAGAGTAAATTAATAGAATCGTCATAATATGTTGATTTCCTGTATTTTATATAGTTCCACCCTGCATTAAGATAATCCTGGTGACTTTTATCCACTATACATGATGTTACAAAAGGTGCTATAAATGCAACGGAGGGGTAATTCTCTTTGACCCGTCCCTCTAATGTATAGGTAGATGCTGTAAACTTTGGCTTATTTCCAGTATTTACTTTAATCCACCCAGCTACTTTGTTCATAGCATTTTTCGCCTCAATAGTATTATAATGTGCATAGTCCATGGTAATCCTCCATGGATATCTGCATGAATTCCATGAATAATCACCATCCGTTTCCGCTTCCAGGAAAAAAGCATCTGCAGGTCTTGGCGGCTGATCCACAACAAAGTCAGGCATCAGGCCGGTACTTTGTGAATAATTTTGTGTGATTTCAGAGATTAAGGAATAAACAGTATTTACAGCATCATTCCAAAAATCGTCATTTGTGTATTTACTAAATGTATGAAAATGAGAAGTCATCCAATCGGAAGGACGTGTTGCATACCCATCTGTATCCCAGTCTCCAAGCATAACCCTCTTTGTATCCCGATTCATATCGCTTGCTTTTATCCCATTATTGATTATTCTTTTTGCTTCACTTAAATAGTCTATTTCACTATCTGATCCCCATTGCTCATGTGCAAGTAATAATGAATAAGCTATATCCATGTCACCATCGGTAGCACTGTCACTATCCTTGCTCGCAGACTCTGTTGCATCTATTACCCATGACATGTTATTTGCGTTGATAGTACTTCTGTGCTTGTCATACATATTATACATACCGTCAAAATATTTCTTTGCATCCGGATCACAGCCCGCCATAAGCGAAAATACTATCATTCCATATCCATGCGCCTCTGATGTGGTAATTTCATTGCCATCTCCGCCTGTTCCGAACATTTCAACATAATATCCTCCACCAGGAGTCATACCGTTGGATTCTTTGACATACCTCTTTTTCCAGTGTTCAAAATAGTCTGATATTAAAGAGTTCATTTCATCCTGGGTAGCGTTGTTCGGCTTTATACACCCTTTATAATCTATGCTTTGTGGATAAGGTTTGTTTATTGTGACACAATTTAAAGCATCACCTTCATAAACCTTAAAGCTGTTAAGGGCGTATTCTTTTTCTTCTTTGTTCTTACTTATATACATTCTTACATACCTTGCCTTATAATTTTTAAAACTGATATCATCAATACCGCCATCTCCTTCAGATGTCTGGTATACATTTATCCATGTATCGAAATCCGTTGATACCTGGATTTTATATTCCTCTGCATATAATTCATCCCATCCGAGAACTACCCTGTTGACGGCATAAATATCTGACAAATCAATGTGTATCCATTGTGGAGCCTTGCTTTTTATTGATATCCAACTTGTAGATTGACGTCTGTCAATGGCATGTTTTGCACCTGATTTTTCATCAATCTCGGAAGATGCAGCTGTTTTCTTATTTAGAGCCAAATCATCCCTATCCATTAGCAGAAAAAAACTAATTAAAGCTGATACTGGCAGCATAATACAAAGTAAGACTACAAACGCTCTTCTTTTAAGGAAACCCCCATATAAATGCATAATTCCCTCCTCAAATCAATCAGTTTATTGAAAATAACCTGTCTATAAAAGATTCATGCTTCCACTCATATGTTGTTAGTGAATATTATATCAAATGTTGGAAATAATTGTTCACTTTATAAAAAGTGAAGAGGATTTTATCCTCTTCACACTCTAAATATCTTTTTACTTGCTTTTTTCCAACCATTCTTTATACTGACGGTTTCCTTCCTCTACAATAGTATTTATACCGGCAGCTTCCAGTTTTTCTTTATATAACGGAAGATTTTTATCAGTTTCAAGTGTTCCGGTTTCAAGCCCCCATGCAAATGCCTTGTAAACATTTTTTATTGCAGCAATTTCATTTCTTACAGGCTCTGCATCAAATACGAAACCACAGCTTGGTGATAATTTGCACTGTTCATTAAATGCCTTCAGATCTTCCCATCTGGTTGGCGAATCACCTTCAAACAGATATGACAGTGTCTGATCTCCTATCATCCAGGGAGTTCCAGGGTTCCAGCCTGAATTTGCACCATCATCGGTTCCTTCAGCAAACTTTATAGTACCATCGGGATTTTTAACATAATGTTCGCCTTCAATACCAAAATCCATCAGGTTTATAACATAAGGATCATGATAGAAGTAATCATAAAATTGAAGAACTCTTTCGGGATTTTCACTGGTAGCCGCAATTGCCATCATGGAACCCATAATATCTTCGTTTCTTGATATAGCAGATCCCTTCAGTTTTTTCATCTTTACGGTGCTTCCATACAGGAGAGAATAATCTATATCCTGTCCGGGTGAAAATCCCCTTACTCCACAAAATACATTCCCTGTCTGGTAATCGGACTCGGTATCCTGAGCTGTTGCTGCATCAGGTTTAACATACCCTTTTTTATAATACTTTTCCATTGTATGCAGCATTTTTACATAGCTTTCATGATTAGTGAGGTTTATAAACTCTTTCTCTCCGTCAACATCCAATACTATGGGTACTTCACGACCTATAAGATAATCAAGTGGAAGATGTGACGGACCTGTATCCACAACAATACCAATAATTTCAGGTTCGTTTTGTTTAAGCATTTCCATTATCGGCTCCAAGTCTTCCAATGCATTAACACTGTTAATATCTATATTGTATTTATCAACATACTTCTGGAAATACATTATGCCCGGTGCCATACCCTTTTCCTTGTTACAGGGAATACCATAATTTCTTCCGTTTATTTTGCTTCCTTCCAGGAAAACTCCATCAAGGACTTGTTTAATATGCGGCGCATTATCCTCCAGCATATCGGTAATATCTACGAATGCACCTTTAGAAGCATTGTATATGTAGTCAAAAGCCCATGTACAAGTAAATACCAAATCCATTTTTTCTCCTGTTGCTATTAATGCCTGCATTCTTTCATCATATGTACCCCAATCATATGGATGTAAATCAACTGTTATATTAAGTTTATCCTTGAAGTAATCATTCAGGGCTTCTTCTATTTTTTCTTCATCCGGGAGCGGTCCCTCTCCATCATAATACCAATCGATATTATATGGCTTAAGTCCTGATGTACTGAATTCATTCGTACTGGTTGAACCGGTACCATTTGAACTTTCTGAGCTATTAGACTTAGTTGCACCTAGTGTTTTACCGCTGCCACTACACCCTGTCAGTATTAACGCCAAACTCAACGTCAATACTAAAAAAATCGACAATTTTCTTGGTATTCTCCTCATTTAAATACCCTCCTTGTTTTTTATAATTATTCATAACATGCTTTTAAAAAACATGTATAAGAATATCCCAAACATTAAAATAAATCTATCCTTTTACCGCACCAATTGTAAGCCCCTTAATAAAATATTTTTGAACAAACGGATAGGCAAATACTATCGGACCAACAGCAAGTACACACATAGCCATTCTTGCAGTCTGTGAAGGTATTCTAACCCCTGCATGAGCCTTACCGCCCGTCCTTGCAAGCAAAGCAAGCTGCTGTATATTCTGCTGAACTCTATACATAAGATACTGAAGGTTAATCCATTTATCATCATCAATTAGCATTAAGGGAAGAAAAAAATCATTCCAGTAAATCAACATATTAAACAATGCTATGGTGGCAAGTCCGGGAATGGATAACGGGATTACTATGCTGATAAAAGTTCTTGACTCACTGGCACCGTCAATCTTTGCCGATTCCAAAACAGCATCCGGAAGGTTTGTTTTGTAAAAAGTCTTCAATATTATAATGTACCAGGCATTTACAAGATAGGGTACTATCAGCGCCCATATATTATTTTTAAGATGAAGTACCTGGGTACATACCAGATACCATGGAACTATCCCGCCATTAAAAAGCATTGTAAAAAACACATAAAAATTCATCTGTTTTTTTAATCGGAAGTTGTCCCTGGATAAAGGATATGCAAATAAAGCAATAATTACAAGGCTTAAAACACTTCCAACAATTGTAACGAAAATCGATACACCATATGACCTGATTATTAGGTCACTATCAGAAAATACATATTTATAGGACTCAAAGGACAACTGTTGAGGAAAGAAGCTGTATCCGTTTATATTAACCCACTTTTCATCACTTATTGATACAATAATTACAAGTAGAAGGGGAATTATACATATAGCAGTATAAGCCATGAATACCAGATTAACAAAAATCTTTGATACTGTAGACATTTCATTAATTTTTAATCTTTTTTCAATCACATCAATACCTTCTTTCTAAAACAGTGCCTTTTCAGGGTCAATCTTTTTAACAATAGAATTTGCTGTTACAACAAGAACAAAACCGACAACAGACTGATATAAACCCGCTGCAGAGGCCATTGCTATATCTCCGTTTGTCCGTAGGCTCCTGTAAACATAAGTATCAATGACATTTGTACTGTCAAACAAGGCTCCTGCATCCAAAGGCAAGTTAAAGAAAAGACCAAAGTCAGCATTGAATATTCTTCCTATGCCATATAAGATCAGAATTATCATAACAGGTGATAACAGTGGAATTGTTATATGTATTATTTGTTTCCACTTGTTTGCTCCATCGATTATTGCAGCCTCATAATACGTAATGTCTATTGCCGTTAGAGTCGCAAGATATATTATGGCATCATAACCGCAATATTTTAGTCGATTTGCAAATATAATAAAATATGGCCAGTATTTTGGTTCCGCGTACCAGTTTACAGCATCCGTTCCGAGAATATTTACCAGAATACTGTTAAATATACCTTTGTCAAAACTTAAAAACCCAAAAAACAGATAGCTTAGTACAATCCATGATAAGAAATAAGGCAGCAGCATGGAGCTTTGATAGATTCTTTTAAGATATCCCTTTCTGATTTCATTTAGACCAATTGCGCAAAATATTGCAACCAGGTTACCGAAGGTTATAAATACAATATTATATAGTATTGTATTTCTCGTTATAGTATAGGCATCCGGTGTCTTGATAAAGAACTTGAAATTATCCAACCCTACCCATTTACTCATAACGAATAAATTTTCAAAGAAGCTCTTTCCTCCAAATGAAAACTGTTTAAATGCAACTATTATTCCAAACATAGGCAGATATGAAAATAAAAATATGAGGATTGCACCTGGAAGCATCATAAATATTAAAATCTTTTGTGACATAATGTCTTTCTTTAGCTGCTTAAAATATGACCTTGAATTAATATTATAAACAGAATCATCTTTATCCATTTTTTATCACTCTCCTAAGAATACGCTAGTTTTGAATCAAATACCTGATGCACTTTTATTGTAAAACCCATATAGTATTTCTGTATACTCCAAACTGGCGAACATTTGTATAAAATCTGACTATTAAGTTACTACAAAAACCATGCTACTATACAAAATTTATACAATTATAGCTTTTTAACTTGTTTTAAAATATAATATATTTATGGTATTATCATGGAGGAGATTAAGATGCAATCCTTTCAATTTTTAAGCAGAAAAAAAATACTCCAGAAAGTCTTCTTAATAATCCTTTTCACAGTAGTTTTTATTATTCTTTTTTCCTCATTTATATACTACTATAGCTTCAGAAATACGCAGATTAATATTATGTATAATTTCTCTAACGATTCACTGGAAAAACTGGACAACACCATTGGATATATGTTTGACTCAGTATATTCTACAATCTCAATGTTTCATAATGATTCCGATATTAATTATCTTTTATATTATAATAACCTGTATATTGGAGAGGTTGTAAAAGCCTTTACAAAAATTAATTCATTCAGCATTTCCCAATCCTATATACATTCAATATACATTTACAACGGCAGCGAAGATAAATTCTATACCAATCTTCCTACCCAGGGAATAAAAAAAAGTGATGTTTTTCTTGATCAGGAAATAATAAAAGTCATGGAGGAGAACAAATATTCAAATCAGGTCGTCTTTAATAGAAGAACAATAAAAACCTTACAAAAATATTCCGAATGTGATGTTTTTTCCTTTATTAATATTGATGCCTCAAAAAAGACCGGACATATCAATAATGCAATAATTATTAATGTCAATAAGTCATGGATAGAAAAGAATCTTACTTCACGAAAAGGATCGTCGATACATAAAACGATCATCCTTGATTATGACGGAGAAATCATCGGCAGTTCGGCTAATGAAGAACTCCATTTAACCCTCAATGATCCTGAAATAAAAAAAATAATACTTGCTTCTACAGAGGGGAAAGGCAATTTCATAGAGAAAATTAAAAATACAAAATATTTAATATCATACTTGTATTCGCCTAAGACCAAATGGTATTTTGTTGATATAACCCCATATGATTATCTAATAACCGAAACCAATAAAACTGCAATAAAGGTACTGATAATTTGTTTTGCTTTATTACTGGTTGTCGGCCTATCAGCAGTTTATTTTTCAGCAAGGAAAATCTACAGTCCGATAAACGAGATAATATACAAGCTAAATCTGGCAAATATAAAGAACAGGGAAAACTCATATACTATAAAACAAAATTATTTGAAATCATTAATTTTAAATGAAAATATCCCGGAAAGTAAAGATTATGTGGCCGAATTTACAAATTCCAATATTGCTTTTGACCCTTTGAGAAGTATAGTACTCATAATGCTACAGATCGATAATTTTGATAATTTTTGCAATACATATAATTTTGAAGACCGGAATACTTTAAAATACGGTATAATGAACATAGCAAGTGAACTGTTCACCAAATCTTTTGTTAATGATACTATCGATATTGATGATGATATTATGCTGGTCATTTTGAATGTATCTTCTCCATTACCGGACGAAGAACACCAGAAAATGAGAAAAGCTGTCCTTGATACCCAGTCTTGCACAAAAAAATTCCTGTCCGTTTCCTTATCCGCTACCATTGGTATGATTGGGGAAGGCATTAAGGATATACATAAATTGTACCAGCTCTTGTATACACGTTCCCATAACCGTATTTTTCTTGGTCATAACTGTGTTATCTATTCGCAGAGTATTAATATGCATTCATTTAGTGAATATTCTTATGATTTTTCCAAAGAAAAACATATGATAGACGAATTAATGCTGGAAAAAATGGATAATGTGAAAAAAGTCTTTACAGACATTATAAACAGTACTAATGGGTATGTTAACACTGTTTTAAACTCAGTACTTTTACGCCTTACCTATTCCACTATTATGGCTGTTGACTCTATTGAAGACAAGGGAACTGCAATGATATCATATAATTTTGATTCATTTATGAATAAATTAAGCAGTCTGGAAACCATAAATCAGATACAGGAACATTTCTTTAATATGTTTGACTACATATCCCTGAAACTTAATGAGAGCCGGAATAAAAAGCATGATCAACTAATAAGTAAGGTGATTTCAATAATCGAAACGGAATATCCCGACAGCAACCTTTACCTGAGCAGTATTTCAAATTCCGTGAAAATGTCACCAACCTATCTGGGGCGTTTATTTAAAAAGCATACCATGCAGTCCGTCAGCGAGTATATTCATGACGTCAGAATACAAAAGGCAGTACATCTTCTCACAACAACAGATAAGCCTATTAGTAACATATCCTCATCCGTTGGATTTGTACGGAGTAATTATTTTTATACGGTATTTAAGAAAAAATACGGAGTTACCCCAAATGAATTCAGAAAAAATTATGCAGATAACCCTGATATTAAAAAGGATTGATAAAGGTAATAATATCCTTAAGTATAATTTATATTTTACGATTTTCTGAACTGGCTTGGTGTAGTGCCTGTATACTTTTTGAAGCATCTGTTAAAATTCGACAATGAACTAAAACCACATTTTGCGGATATATCTATTATCTTCTCTTCTGAATTATCAAGAAGCTCCATTGAATATGAAATACGTTTTCTTAGTATATAATCCATCGGTGAAGTTCCTGAGTATAATTTAAATAAATATGAAAAATAAGACATGCTCATTTCGGAAACTGATGCCAACTCTGACAAATTTATTTTTTTGGTCAAATTCTGTTCAATAAAATCAAATGAATACTGCAGCCTTTTAATATCTCCAGGATAAATTTTATTGGTTTTAACCCTGTCATTTTCTTTCCTAAAGTAACGGATAATCATAGTCATCATCTTAAGAATCATAGATTTTATCATTAATTGCCAGCCCTCTGTCTTTTTTTCATATTCCTGCCGCATTTCCTTCAGGATACAAACAACATCTTTAATATGGGGGTTTTTACTATCAAGTTTATTGCTGTATCTTATCCCGGTTTCATAAAATGGCCTTAAATATTCATAATCCATTAAATATGCTCCACCCGACCACAGAATCATAGGGTCAAACATGGTGACCTGGACAACGAGATCCTCATCATCGAATGCAAGATGTATCTCATCATTATTAATCAAAAATACATCCCCCTTAGCAAAATCATATACCGCACCATTGATAAGATATTTACCCCTGCCACTTAATATAAGGTTTATCTCCATCTCTCGGTGCCAATGAAGCTGTCTTGCAGACTCATGAACTCCAACAGTCTCTTCAACAATCAATGTATATTGTTCTTTTTGAATTTTCATCATAACTCCCGTAATATGTATAATATATAATTATATATCATCTCTTTTGAATATAAAATCAAAAATTGATCAATTTACTTGAGTTCTGATGAATATTCAAAGGTATAAATATATGTCTATATGTTTTCTAATTACTCCTGCCAATATTTTTTGTAATTTTCTGTTTCAGTTGGAAAGGAATATCCCCAATAACTTCTTCCAACGCCCATAATACGGCACCTAACACCGGAGGCTCCTTCAAAATATTAAAAATTATTCTCTTATCCGACTTTTCTTTAACTACGTCTTGCAATGTGTTTAAAAGATTAGGATTTTCGCCATTAACATTTACTGATCCAGCAAGTACAACATCAATTTCATCTGTACCAGAAAAACACAAATTATTTATTGCGCCCAGGATTGATAAAGCCATTTCTTTTCCAATATGTTTTAAAAGATAAATCGCAACCTTATCTCCCTGATTGGCGGCTTTAAAACAGATCCTGTTAAATTCATTTACGTTTATCTTATCAGTATAAACTTTAGCATATACTGCATCAACTAATTCGTATACACTATCAATTTCCAATTCGTCCAAGAGCATATCTGTCATCATTGTTTCAGTTCCACATCTGAATACAGAATCATAGACCTTTCTTATTACCATATTACCAATATGACTCGAACCTGCCTCGTCTCCAAAAAAATATCCTGTACCGCCGACCTGTATTGTCCCTCCATTAGTACCAATACCTACACAACATGTACCTGTGCCATTTATACAGCCAATTCCGTATCTAAAACGGCTGCCTGCTTTAATTGTCAGAAATGCATCATTAACAACCTTTATCCTGGTAATACCGGTTTCTAAAACAATCCTTTTAAGCTCTTTTTTCTGGGTACTTATATCTGCACCGGCCAGGCCAAAAACTGCATAACCAATATCATCCTGTTTTTTCCCTGCTTTTTTGAGTATTTTACTTATTGATGTATGCAGTTCACGTTTTGATCCTTCAAATCCTTCCTCAAGCACCTCGTGGTTTACCGGACCACTCTCTAAAAACTCCACCATGTTGCCTTTTATATCAAACAGAGCATAATGGGTTTTGGTTCCTCCACCATCGACACCCAATATATATTCACCCATATGATCATACATCCTTTCATTAAAACCATCTATAATATTCGAAGATTTTTAAACTGTGGAAGATATTCCTTATGAGCCTCAAGAAGATCATCCAAAACCTTCTTTGCCTTATCAAAATCGCCTATAAGCGGGTTAACAAGAAGTGCATTTATTGCTTCATTTTCATCTCCATATAAGCCTGCCTTAACAGTATGTTTTTCGTAAGCCTTCAATGTACGCATCATACATATTATATGCTGGTTCGTAAAATTACGTATTTTAATAGGTGATGCTCCCTTGGAATTTATCAGGCAGTCCAGTTCTACAACATCATCTTTCTCCATAAACTCAAGCGCTCCATTATTTTTTACATCTGCAATATGTCTTTCGTTTTTATCATTGGCGATTGCACTTAATAAGGAAATCGCTGCCTCGGAATACATATATCCGCCACGTTCGTTTAATATCTCAGGCTTTTTAGTAAATTTCGTATCAGAATACATCTTAAGAAGCTCTTCTTCTATCTGCATACATACCTCACCTCTGCATTTTTCATTTTCGTTAAGATGCTTTAGCTGATGTTCCCTGTAATAGAAGTACTGCAAATAACCACTTGGTATTGCCTTAATACTGTACAAAAGATCTTCATCCATATCAAAATTTGCAATATTGTTCATTTTTGTCAATCCTTTTTTCTCCTTTAATAAAGCTGGCAGGATATCAACATTATCACAGTTTATTTTGGTTATCCAGCTAAGATGATTAAGACCAACATACTCAATATCAACATCCTTTGTATTTTCTGGAATGCACCCCATAACGTTTTCTTTCATATGTATGGGTACATTACAAAGACCAAGCATTTTTATATTGGTATGGTTTAATAACAATTCCGCAATAATACCGGACGGATTTGAAAAGTTTATTAAAAATGCGTCTTTGCTATATTTTTCAATACACCCTGCAATTTCCATCATAACAGGGATGGTCCTTAACGCATTCATAAAGCCACCTGCTCCTGTAGTCTCCTGTCCTATCAAATTATACTTTAACGGAATCTTTTCATCCTTTATACGTGCTTGTAATCCACCAACTCTGATTTGACCCAGTACAAAATCCGAATCCATTATGGCCTCTTTGTATGAATCAGCTGAGGTTATTTTACACTTAATCCCTTCATAATCAAACATCCTTGTAACCATTTTTGCAAGAATACCTAATTTTTTTGTATTAATGTCCATCAGACATAATTCTTTCAGATCCAGTTCGTTTTTCCTCTTGATTAACCCTTCCATAAGTTCGGGGGTATATGTACTACCAGCTCCAATAACGGATATTTTTAAAGCACTCATTTAAACTCTCCTCCGATAATTAAAAATAGAGCATTACTTTATAATTCAATTATAGGCCACAATAGCAATACCATCTTGCTACATCATCCACGAACTAACTAAATATTACGATTATTCTCTTTATTATGCTAGGAAAGACATTCATAATTCCTCTGTAATACCAAAAGCGAGAGGAATGGTGTCTCCATCCATAAATAGGCCCATTTGAAAGCATTCATTGAATAAATTGTTGAATCAAAATATTATTAAGGTTATAATATCCATATTGATTAACCCTGAGAATAAGGGAAAGAAAAAAAACCGGCGCTGACAGGTATAAAGAATAAAAGCCTTTGAAATTTCAAACCGCAGAATAAACACTATTAAAGTAAAAGGAGTGTCTGTATGGGAGAACAACAGATAAATGTCGGGATAATAGGTTTGGGTACGGTAGGAACGGGTGTAGCCCGTGTTCTGATTCAGCAAAAGGAGCTTCTGAAAACGCGGTCGGCTTTAACCTTTAACTTAAAGGCGATTGCCGAACTTGATTGGGAAAGGAACAGGGATCTGGATCTTACAGGGGTTATATGCACAACAGATGTGGATGAACTGCTGGATGATCCTGATATCAATATAATTGTTGAAACCATCGGCGGGTATGAGCCTGCTTTTACCTTTATCGGCAGGGCGCTTAAAAACCGTAAATATGTCGTAACGGCCAACAAAGCGCTGATAGCTACCAGGGGTCGGGAGTTGTTCGAGATTGCCCGGGAAAATGATGTGGCTATTTTATTCGAGGCCAGTGTCGGCGGGGGAATACCAATTATTAAAGGCCTCCGGGAAGGTCTGGTGGCGAACAGGATAGAAAGCATTTATGGTATTTTGAACGGAACTTCCAACTATATATTAACTAAAATGCATCAGGATGGCCTGGAGTTTAACGAAGCATTAAAAGGGGCACAGGCAAATGGGTTTGCCGAGGCCGATCCCACCCTTGATATCAGTGGCGGGGATGCCGCTCATAAGCTTGCCATTCTTAGCTTAATTGCCTCAAACAGTGTTATCCCGTATGAGAAACTATATGTTGAGGGAATTATGGGAGTAACAAGCCTGGATATAGATTTTGCCAAATCTTTCGGCTATACGGTAAAGCTCCTGGCAATATACCGGGCATTTAAGGATGGGCTTGACTTAAGAGTGCACCCGACGCTTGTAAACAATAAGCATTTGCTTTCGGCTGTAAGTAATGAACTAAATGCTATATTTGTAAAGGGAGATTTTGTGGGGAATACAATGTTTTACGGTCCAGGCGCGGGAGAGAGGCCTACAGCCAGTGCAATTGCCGGTGATATTGTAGATTTGTCCAGAGACCTTAAATTAAAGAAAGGGGAAAAGTATTGCAACAGGTCGGTAAACTCTTCCATGGATATAAGGCTGATTCCCATAGAAGAAGTAACAAACCGCTTTTACCTGCGGTTATTTACGCTGGATAAGCCGGGTGTACTTTCCAGGATCTCGGGAGTACTTGGAGAATATGGAATATCCATATCGTCAATGGTTCAGTTGGAAGCACATGAAAAGGATCATTATATACCCATCGTCCTTCTCACTCATGAAGCTTTGGAAAAATCAATGAAGGAAGCATTACAGAAGATTGTTGAATTTGAATTTGTTAAGAAGGATTATTTAAGGTTAAGAATTTTTGAGTGACGATGACTATTGCGGGCCTGTAAATGAAAAGTCCGAAAAAAATAATTTAAAAACCACTTGCCATGGAAAAAAAATTATAGTATAATCTTGAATGTTGTGACATGGCATACGATGAAGTTGAAGATGGCCGGTTCAGTCCGGGGAACTTCAATGGAGAATGTCCGATTCAGAGAAACCGGGCGACAAGTCACTGTGCATTCTGCGTTAGCGCATTAGTTTACATGCGTGAAGTATGTTTGTTATGGAGCTCAGGTTTAGCAAGCATCATTGCTTGACTGTCCTGGGTTTTTTAATGGACACACACGGAACGCCCGGCAGAGTGTACAGAGAAACGCTTGTTGCGTCATTACAAAACAGCGCTTATAGGCGTAAAAACATTTAAGTGCTTTTATACGTATTGGAGTTGCAGTGTTGAAAGCACAGGTAAGGAGGCTTATTGTATGACGAACAAACAAAAAATCCGAATTCGGTTAAAAGCTTTTGATCATCAGGTTTTAGACCAATCGGCGGAGAAGATTGTAGAAACTGCAAAAAGGACAGGTGCTAAGGTTTCAGGCCCCGTGCCCCTGCCAACAAAAAAAGAAATAATCACTATTTTGCGTGCGCCTCACAAATATAAGGATGCAAGGGAACAGTTTGAAATGAGAACGCATAAAAGGCTGATAGACATTTTGGTTCCCACGCCTAAAACAGTAGACGCACTGATGAGAATGGATCTGCCCGCAGGTGTGGATATTGAAATCAAGTTATAGACGATTTTATATTGTTATGTTCGGCAAACACCGAACCAATGACAGGAGGGATATAAAAAATGCAAAAATGCATACTGGGAAAGAAAATAGGAATGTCTCAGATTTTTACAGATGAGGGAATTATGATTCCGGTAACGGTAATTCAGGCCGGTCCCGTATCCGTTGTGCAGAAGAAAACTGATGAAGTGGACGGATATCGGTCCATTAAGGTAGGATTTGAAGATATCAAGGAAAAGAAAACAAACAAGCCCATGAAAGGTCAGTTTGAAAAAGCAGGAGTTCCCACGAAAAGAATTATGCGGGAATTTCGGCTTGAAGATGTGGATGCATATGAAGTCGGTCAGGAAATTAAAGTTGAGGATATGTTCCAGGAAGGCGACAGAGTGGATGTATCCGGCATTTCAAAAGGGAAAGGTTACCAGGGTACGGTAAAACGCTATGGTACGGCCCGCGGTCGTGAAACCCACGGTTCCGGATACCATAGAGGAGTTGGTTCCATGGGGGCAAACTCCAGTCCCAGCCGTGTTTTTAAGGGAAAAAAGCTTCCCGGTCACATGGGTGTGGAAAAGGTAACGGTACAAAACCTTTCGGTAGTACGCATTGACTCCGAAAGAGGCTTACTGCTCGTCAGGGGAGCAGTTCCCGGGCCCAGGGGAGGCCTTGTAGTCATTAAGGATTCTGTTAAGGCTTAAGCACTTACTTTATGGAAGGAGGACCTGAAATGCCAAAAGTGGATATAGTAAACATAAAAGGCGAAGTCGTTGGGGAGATAACCCTAAGCGATGATATATTCGGTGTTGAGGTTAATGAGGTCGTCATGCATACCGCAGTGGTAAATCAACTCGCTAATAAGCGTCAGGGAACTCAATCCACCAAGACTATCAGTGAAGTCAGAGGTGGAGGTAAAAAACCCTGGAGACAAAAAGGAACCGGGCGTGCCCGTCAAGGGAGTATCCGTTCGGTACAATGGAAGGGCGGCGCCGTTGCTTTCGCTCCAAAGCCAAGAAGCTACAGCTTTACTATTCCCAGGAAAGTAAAGCGTATTGCTTTAAAAAGCGCCCTGTCCAGCAAGGTATTGGATAAAAATATTATTGTTCTTGATAACCTGGAATTGGGTGAAATTAAAACCAGAGAGTTCGTAAAGGTTTTGAATAATCTTAATGTAGACAGTTCCGCATTGGTTGTAACCTCTTTGGTTAATGAAAAGGTTGTCAAATCGGCAAGAAACATTCCAAATATAAAAACGGCCCATGTAAACACTATCAATACCTATGATATCTTAAAATATAAGAAATTTATTATTACAAGGGATGCTGTATCCAGGGTTGAGGAGGTGTATGCATAATGCGTTTTGCAGAGGATATTATCATACGTCCGTTTGTTACTGAAAAGAGCAATGACGATATGACCGAAGGGAAATATACCTTTGTCGTTGACCATCGTGCGACAAAAACCGCAATAAAAAATGCGGTGGAAAAACTCTTCAATGTGAAAGTAATAACCGTTAATACCGTTAATTATGATGGCAAGGAAAAAAAGATGGGTGTTCATATTGGAAAAACTCCCAAGTGGAAGAAAGCCATCGTTAAAATCGACACTGAGCCGAAGGCGGTTGCTTTTCTTGAGAAGAACGGGAAACAGGTAACCACAAATAAGAAGTATAAAACTTCGATTGAGGAATTCGGTGGAATTCAATAAAGTAAACTGTAATCTTTTATTTCAGGTATGCCAAGTATTACAGTAATTTTAAAGACGTATTTGCAGCTCATTGATCCAATAAGGTTAAAAGGGTCGCAAAGCGTCAACTACCCGGTTGAATAGGCTATACTGTCGGCCTGCTAACGGGTGGGGACAATTTTAGTAAAGGAGTGAACGTTATGCCGTTAAAAAAATACAGACCAACTTCTCCTGCAAGAAGACAGATGACTGTGTCAACCTTCGAAGAGATAACAAAGAAGGAACCTGAAAAAAACCTCCTGGCTCCTGTTAAGAAGTCCGGAGGCAGAAATTCATACGGAAAAATAACGGTGAGGTTCCGTGGCGGCGGTGCAAAACATAAGTACAGGATTGTTGATTTTAAACGTGATAAGGACGGTGTGCCGGCAAAGGTGGCAGCGATTGAATATGATCCTAACCGTTCTGCGAATATTGCCCTATTGCAGTACGCAGACGGGGAAAAACGCTATATTCTGGCACCTGTAGGATTAAATACCGGGGATACGGTTATGTCAGGTAATCAGGCCGACATCCGTGTAGGAAACGCGCTCCCCCTTGCGAAAATTCCGTTAGGCTCTGTAATTCACAATATTGAACTAAAGCCGGGCAAGGGCGGCCAATTGGTTCGTTCAGCCGGGAATATGGCTCAGTTGATGGCCCGCGAAGGGAAATATGTCCAGGTAAGGCTTCCTTCCGGTGAGGTTCGGATGGTGAGCGTAAACTGCAAGGCAACCCTTGGACAGGTTGGAAATGTAGACTTTGAAAACATTTCAATCGGGAAAGCAGGGAGAAAGCGCTGGATGGGCCGCAGACCTCATGTCCGCGGTGTTGTCATGAATCCGAATGATCATCCTCATGGCGGCGGAGAAGGAAAATCTCCTATTGGTATGCCGGGCCCTGTAACTCCCTGGGGTAAACCCACATTAGGGTATAAAACCAGGAAGAAGAACAAGCAGAGCAGCAAATTCATCGTCAAGAGACGTAATACGAAGTAAGATGCCGGGAGGAGGTTTGTTCTGTGAGTAGATCAGTAAAAAAAGGACCGTTTGTCAGCGAAAGTCTTATGGAAAAGATCGAGGAAATGAATGAAAAGGGCGAGAAAAAGGTATTGAAGGCCTGGTCAAGGGCTTCCACCATTTTTCCGCAGATGGTTGGGCACACAATTGCCATTCATGACGGCAGAAAGCATGTACCTGTATATATCTCAGAAGATATGGTCGGTCATAAGCTTGGCGAATTTGCACCCACACGTACCTACAGAGGCCATGGCAAGGGCGAAAGAAGCAGCAGGCTGAAGAAATAAGACATTTTTTATAAAGTGAATAATACATTTGATGAGTCGGATCTGAAATCCGGAGCCGGCTGAAAATTGCGTTTAGTATTACAACAACCTGGAAGGAGGAATCAACGTGGGCAGAAAGGTGATGTCCAAGGATGAACTTCTGGAAAAGAAAGACGAGTTGATACCCGAATACCGGAAACAGCAGCGAAAATCCAGAAAGCTTCCCATTCTGACAAAAAAAGAACGGAAAGCTCTTGGGATTGGTAAAGATGAGGGTAGAGTCGTACTTAAACATGCCAGAGTTTCGTCCAGAAAAGCAAAATTAGTAATTGACTTGATTCGTAATAAAGGAATTGATGAGGCTTATGCAATATTAAAATATACACCACGAAATGCAGCAGAAATTCTGGAGAAAATGCTGAAATCTGCGGAATCCAATGCAGTAAACAACAATGGACTGGATCGTAATAATCTGTATGTGGCGGAGGCATTTGCCACACAGGGAACGACGCTGAAAAGAATCCAACCAAGAGCGCAGGGGCGGGCGTTTAGAATAAGGAAAAGAACCAGCCATCTGACATTGGTATTGAAGGAAAAGGCGTAAAATTAAGGAGGTTTTCGAATGGGCCAGAAAGTGAATCCGCACGGGCTAAGAATCGGAATCATTAAAGACTGGGACACCAAATGGTATGCGGGGAGCAAAGAATATGGCGATCTTTTGGTTGAAGACTTCAAGATCAGAAAATATATCAAGAAGAAGCTGTATATTGCCGGTGTCGCAAGAATTGAAATCGAGCGTGCCGCAAATAAAATAAAATTAAATCTTCATACAGCAAAACCTGGTCTTGTCATCGGCAAAGGCGGCGCCGGAATCGAACAACTTCGCAAGGAAGTGGAAAAGCTTACCGGAAAGAGTGTTTTAGTGAATATCACTGAGATCAAATCACCTGAAGTAAACGCCCAATTAGTGGCTGAAAACATAGCCGGGCAGTTGGAAAGAAGAATTTCCTTCCGCCGTGCAATGAAACAGGCTATGTCAAGAGCTATGAAATTTGGTGCGAAGGGTATTAAAACATCCGTTTCCGGACGTGTAGGCGGTGCCGAAATTGCCAGAACGGAGCACTATCATGAAGGGACAATACCGCTTCAGACACTGCGGGCGGATATTGACTATGGTTTTGCCGAGGCCAACACAACATACGGAAAAATTGGTGTCAAGGTTTGGATATATAAGGGTGAAGTACTTCCCGTCAAGAAAGAAAAAAAGGAAGGGGGAGGCAAGTAATGTTATTACCCAAGAGAGTTAAATACAGACGTGTGCAAAGAGGCAGAATGAAGGGTAAGGCAACGCGTGGCAACGTGGTATCTAACGGAGATTTCGGTTTACAGGCGGTAGACCCCGGATGGATCACCAGTAATCAAATTGAAGCGGCACGTATTGCGATGACCCGTTATATTAAGAGAGGCGGAAAAGTCTGGATTAAGATTTTCCCGGATAAACCGATATCCCAGAAACCGGCTGAGACCCGAATGGGTAGTGGTAAAGGCTCTCCTGAGTATTGGGTGGCTGTAGTAAAACCGGGACGTATTATGTTTGAGATAGCGGGTATCGGTGAAGATGTGGCCAGGGAAGCGCTGCGTTTGGCTGCTCATAAATTGCCAATCAAGTGCAAAATAATAGCACGGGAAGAGGTAGGTGGAGCAAATGAAGGCGAATGAACTGAGAGAAAAAGATATGACTGAGTTGACGCAGGAACTTCAGGAACTTAAAAGTGAACTCTTTAAATTACGTTTTCAGCATGCGACAAATCAGTTGGACAATCCGATAAAACTAAAAGATGTAAAACATGACATTGCCCGTGTTAGGACAGTTATACGGGAAATAGAGCTTGGAATTAAGCGGTAGGAACCGGAAGGAGGTTTGTTCAACTTGGCTGAAAGAAATTTAAGAAAAACCCGTATTGGCAGGGTTATAAGTGATAAAATGGATAAAACCATTGTGGTGGTGGTAGAAGACAATGTTAAGCATCCGCTGTACAAGAAGATTGTTAAGAGGACTTACAAACTTAAAGCCCATGACGAGGAAAACACCTGTCAGATCGGAGATAAGGTTCGTGTTATGGAAACCAGGCCACTGTCAAAAGACAAGCGCTGGCGTTTGGTAGAGATTGTTGAAAAAGCAAAATAAGCGATCCTATAGAAGTTGACGTGGTTTTTGTTACACCTGGATGAGCGGGGAAAGATAGTACAGTTACTTTTACGAAGGCAAGGCGTAACGAAATATTCAACTTATATAACTTAGTATAATAAAGAAAAGGCACGGAATGAAAAAGTGAAGTGTCTGCCTTCCTTTGACAGGTAGTTTCAGGGGAATAACAGAGCAGACAAATAAGATGATAGGAGGTGCCGGAAATGATTCAGATGCAGACTATGCTGAAATCCGCGGACAATACTGGTGCCAAAGTATTAATGTGCATCAAGGTGCTTGGCGGCTCCAAGAGAAAATATGCCAATATCGGTGATTTGATAGTTTGTTCGGTAAAAAATGCAGCGCCCGGTGGTGTGGTTAAGAAGGGTGATGTTGTAAAAGCCGTCGTTGTTCGAACGGTAAAGGGTTTACGTCGGGTTGACGGTTCCTATATCCGGTTTGATGAAAATGCGGCAGTAATTTTAAAAGATGACGGTAATCCCAGAGGAACCCGTATTTTTGGTCCTGTTGCAAGGGAATTGAGAGAGAAGGATTATATGAAAATAATATCCCTCGCACCGGAAGTACTTTAGAAAATATTATTATGAAAAACACCCGGTTATTGTATTAAATGAATCAATGGGTAACTGTTGATTAAGTTTGCCGGGTTGCCGGTAATAGTCTAAAAACCTTGTTAAGAGAGGAGGCGCACAATTGAAAAGCAAAGTTCACGTAAAAAAAGGTGATATTGTTTACATTCTGAATGGTAAAGACGGAGGCAAAAAGGGTAAGGTTCTTGATGTCCTGCCATCCAAGCATATGGTTCTGGTTGAGGGAATCAACATGACTACCAAGCATGTAAAGCCCAGAAACCAGTATCAGCAGGGTGGGCTTATACACCAGGAGGCCCCTGTATATGCGGATAAAGTTATGCTGGTCTGTGACAAATGCGGTGCACCGACCAAAGTAGGAAAGAAATTCCTGGACAATGGCTCAAAAGCCCGCATGTGCAAAAAATGCGGTGAAATTATTGACATAGTAAAGGATACCAGGGATTAAACGGAAGGGAGGTTAGCCGACAATGCCAAGAATGATTGAAAAATATAGTAATGATGTTGCTCCGGCATTAAGGGATAAATTCCAATATACAAGTACAATGCAGACACCCAGGCTGGTAAAGGTAGTTTTAAACATGGGTGTTGGTGACGTAAAGGAAAATGCCAAGGCTTTGGAAGCAGCATTAAATGATCTGGCAATGGTATCCGGTCAAAAACCGGTTGTTACCAAGGCAAAGAAATCAGTTGCAGCCTTTAAGGTTCGTGAGGGCATGAATATTGGCTGCAAGGTTACTCTCCGGGGTGACAGAATGTATGAATTTGTAGATAAACTGTTTAATGTAGCGCTGCCCAGGGTTCGTGACTTCCGGGGAATCAACCCTGATTCTTTTGATGGCAGGGGGAATTTCTCAATGGGCGTGAAGGAACAGTTGATATTTCCGGAAATCGATATAGACAAAGTGGAAAAGGTGCGCGGAATGGACATCACTTTTGTCACCAGCGCCAAAACCGACGAAGAAGCGAAAGAACTGCTGGCACTCCTTGGAATGCCGTTCAGCCGCTAAGGGAGGTATAGAGTTTGGCTAAAAAATCAATGATTCATAAGCAAAAATTACAGCCCAAGTTTTCAACCCGTTACTATAACCGGTGTAAAATATGCGGAAGACCCCATGCTTATATGAGGAAGTTTGGCATATGCCGTGTATGTTTCAGGGAATTGGCTTATAAGGGCCAGATACCTGGTGTTAGAAAGGCCAGTTGGTAACAGTCCCGAAAGGAGGTCGTAACCATGCATGCAACAGATGTGATTGCGGATATGCTTACAAGAATTAGAAATGCAGCGGGCTCAAGACATGAAACTGTTGATGTTCCTGCATCCAACTTGAAAAGAAGAGTCGCGGAGATTCTTACGGAAGAAGGATATATTAAGAGTTTTTCTGAAATAAACGATAAGAAGCAGGGTGTAATTCGAATTACGTTGAAATATACCGATAATAAGCGGAATGTTATTTCAGGAATTAAAAGAATTTCCAAGCCGGGCCTAAGAGTTTATGCGGGAAGAGATGAACTTCCGAAGGTTCTGGGCGGTTTGGGAATTGCCATTGTTTCAACATCGAAAGGCGTTATGACGGACAGGGCAGCCAGAAAAGAAGGCGTTGGCGGAGAAGTTCTCGCTTTTGTCTGGTAAAAAATAATTGTTCTGAAAAGGATGGAAGATATCTTTCATCTTCAATGTAAGGGCGGAGGTGCAGAAAAAAATGTCACGTATTGGAAGATTGCCGGTGGTTATACCCGCCGGTGTGGATGTAAAACTGAATGGAAAAGAAGTAACCGTTAAAGGTCCGAAAGGAACACTCACTCAGGTATTTCACCCTGATATGGTGATTGAGAAGGAAGGAAACGAGTTGATTATCAAAAGACCTTCCGAGATAAGGAAACATAAAGCGCTTCATGGTTTGACCCGTTCTCTTCTTAATAATATGGTTATAGGCGTAACCGAAGGCTTTTCAAAGACGCTTGAAATCAATGGGGTTGGATACAGAGCTCAGAAGCAGGGTAAAAAGCTTGTTTTAACTCTGGGATATTCCCACCCGGTTGAAATGGAAGAGCCAAATGGCATTACCATTGATGTTCCTGCCCAAAACCAGATTATTGTAAGAGGCATAGACAAACAGGCTGTCGGAGAGATAGCGGCAAAGATTCGTGAAAAGAGACCTCCGGAACCTTATAAGGGCAAAGGAGTCAAGTATGCCAATGAGGTTATCCTGAGAAAAGAAGGGAAAGCGGGAGCCAAGAAGAAATAGAAAGGAGTGAGTGTTTATGATAAAATTACAGGATAAAAACAAGGTTCGTCTCAGAAAACATACCCGTGTCCGTAAAAAGATCAGCGGTACTTCCGAGAGACCCAGACTTAGTGTTTTTAGAAGTGCCAGGCATATTTACGCACAGGTGATTGATGATGTATCCGGTACAACACTGGTTGCCGCGTCCACATTGGATGAGGCAATTAAAGGGAAGCTGGAGAATTCCGGAAACAGGGGCGCTGCTCGCGAAGTTGGAAAATTGGTTGGCGCAAAAGCCGTTGAAAAAGGTATAAAACAGGTTGTGTTTGACAGAGGTGGATACCTCTATCATGGAAGAGTGCAGGAACTGGCGGACGGTGCAAGAGAAGCCGGTCTGGAATTCTGATAATTGGGACAAAGGAGGGGAGTCGCTTGCTGAAAATAGATGCCAGCACATTAGACCTGAAAGAAAAGGTTGTAAATATCGGACGTGTTACAAAGGTTGTTAAGGGTGGTCGTAATTTCCGCTTCAGCGCTTTGGTTGTTATCGGAGATGAGAACGGTTATGTAGGCGTTGGTACCGGAAAGGCCGCGGAAGTACCCGATGCAATCCGTAAAGGGATAGAAGATGCCAAAAAGAATCTGATGCGAATACCGCTGGTGGGTACAACCATACCCCATGAAGCGATTGGAGTATACGGAGCAGGCAAGGTTCTGCTAAAGCCCGCGGAAGAAGGAAGCGGAGTTATAGCCGGAGGACCTGTTCGTGCGGTTTTGGAGCTTGCGGGTATCAGGGATGTGCGTACAAAATCTTTAGGATCCAATAATCCCACCAACATGGTTCGTGCTACCATTGAAGGTCTTTCCCAATTGCATACCCTTGAAGAGTATGCAAAGCTGAGAGGGAAATCAATGGAAGAAATCTTGGGATAGGAGGCTTTTTCCATGGGCAGTTTAAAAATAACTCTTGTAAAGAGTGTTATAAAGTCAAAAAAGGATCAGAAAGCTACCATTGAAGCACTGGGGCTTCATAAAATCGGAAGTTTTGTTACACAGAAGGACAATCCGCAGATACGTGGAATGATTAAAAAGGTGGAACATCTGATTGAAGTGGAAGAAATTTAGGGGAGGTGAAAACCCATGAATCTGTCTGAATTAAAACCGGGCGCTCCGAAAAAACTTCCAAACAGGAAGGGCAGGGGAGCTGGAACCGGAAACGGTAAAACAGCCGGAAGAGGGCATAAAGGACAAAAATCACGTTCAGGCGGCGGTGTAAGGCTTGGCTTTGAAGGTGGGCAAATGCCTCTTTACAGAAGGGTTCCAAAAAGAGGTTTTAACAATATATTCGGAAAGACATATACCGAAGTGAAGTTATCGGATCTTGAAGTATTTGATAACGGAACCGTCGTTAATGCTGAACTGCTGATCCAAAAAGGAGTTATAAAGAAAAAAAATGACGGGGTTGTAATATTGGGAACCGGTGAGATTACCAGGAGTCTGACAATACAAGCCTCCAGGTTTACGAAATCGGCTGAGGAAAAAATTGAAGCCGCGGGAGGAAAGGTAGAGGTGGTATAAGTTATGGAGAACAACATGGTAGCAACAGTAAGAAACGCATGGAAAATACCGGATCTTCGCAGAAAGGTGTTAATGACCGTACTGATGCTGTTGATATTCCGTTTAGGGACTCATATTCCGGTTCCAGGGCTAAGTGCAACCGCTCTTTCTGATCTGGCATCAGGGGGTGGATCGCTGTTCGGGTTTTTCAACATAATATCCGGTGGAGCCTTCAGTAAAGCGAGTATTTTTGCCATGTCCATCACTCCATATATTACGGCTTCCATTATCATTCAATTGTTAACCATTGCTATTCCCAAGCTGGAGCAGCTTCAAAAAGAGGGAGAGCATGGAAGAAAGATATTGGCCCAATGGACCCGTTACGGAACGGTTATTCTCGGTTTTGTCCAGGCATCCGCGCTATATATGAGTTTCCGTGGTGCGGTTGTAACCAGAAATTTCTGGTCCTATGCTACCATTACCCTGACTTTTACAGCAGGGACGGCATTTCTGATGTGGCTTGGAGAACAGATTAACGAATATGGGATAGGTAACGGAATTTCCCTTTTGATCTTCGCCGGAATTATCAGCCGAGGACCACAGGGGGCTGGTGTACTGATAGGATATCTGCAGGCAGGCACACTTGGAGAAGGGGTTATCGGTTACATTGTTCTTGCTTTAATCATTGCGGTATTCATAGGAAGCGTTGCCCTGGTTGTTTTTGTACAGGAGGCCGAAAGGCGTGTTCCTGTCCAGTATGCGAAAAGAGTGGTGGGCCGGAAAATGTACGGAGGCCAAAGCACCCATATTCCGATAAAGGTGAATGTGGCAGGTGTTATGCCTATCATCTTTGCCATGTCCTTTGCGACATTTCCGCCTACAATTATCAATCTTATTTGGGGTGCCAGGGAAACAGGGCCGTTCTTAACTTATTTAAAGAATATGAATGATAAGCCATGGTTTACAGTAGCCTACGCGTTATTGGTTATGTTCTTTACGTTTTTCTATACAATGATTGCTTTTAATCCGGTAGAACTGGCCAATAATATTAAGAAAAACGGGGGTTTTGTTCCAGGTATACGTCCAGGAAAGCCAACCTCCGACTATATAACTAAGGTACTAAACCGTATAACATGGTTTGGAGCATTGTTCCTTGCTTTCATCACTGTTTTCCCCAGCCTGCTGCAGATATTTACTAGCATAACCAATGTGTGGTTTGGCTCAACGTCTCTTTTGATTATGGTGAATGTGGCACTGGAAACGGTTAAGCAAATAGAATCCCAGATGCTGATGAGGCACTATAAGGGGTTCCTGGAATAGAATTTTAACTTAGGGTTTAGTTTTCAGATCTGATTATATAAGGATAGAAATGGAAAATTAATTAAGGTGATATCAATGAGGATTGTTTTATTGGGAGCTCCAGGTGCGGGGAAAGGAACCCAGGCCATAAACCTCTCAAAAGAACTGAATATTCCGCATATTTCAACCGGAGATATATTCAGGATGAATATACGTGAAGGAACGGAATTGGGGCGCAAGGCCAAAAGCTTTATCGACAGTGGGTTGCTGGTACCGGATGATTTAACGGTAAGTATTGTTAAAGACAGGCTTATGAAGGATGATTGCGCGTACGGTTTTTTACTTGATGGGTTTCCGAGAACAATCCCGCAGGCCGAAAATCTTGATGCGTCTCTCAGTGATACGGGTTTGAAGCTGGATGCGGTAATTAACCTGAATGCGCCTGATGAAGTTATTGTCCGAAGGATGGCGGGCCGCAGAGTATGCAAAGGCTGCGGCAAACCTTATCATATTGTTACTTTAAAGCCGGAGAAAGAAGGCGTTTGTGATGAATGCGGATGTTCCCTGATTATCCGGGATGACGACAGGGAAGAGACCGTCAGGGAACGACTCAGGACATATTATGAGAAAACAGCGCCATTGATTGATTACTATGAGGATAAAGGTTTATTGCTCCATTTTGATGGTACAAAGAAAATCATGGAAACCACCAGGGAAATTATAGAGAAACTTAGGAGAAATTAAGTCTTCGAAACAAATAAATACCGTATTTTTCATGAAGGAAGAAAAGGCTTAAAAGTATATTGTTACGGAAAAAAAGGATAGGGCGGTTTTTAATGATAACCATTAAATCGGAGCGGGAGCTTGACATTATGCGCAGAGCAGGTCATATTGTAGCTCTGGCCCATCAGCGAATCAAAGGCATGATAGCACCTGGGATTTCGACAAAAGAACTGAATAAAGCGGCTGAAGAAATAATTCTTTCATCCGGAGCCGTTCCGTCTTTCAAAGGTGTACCCAATCCGTACGGAGGCTTTGACTTCCCCGCTGCTATTTGTGCTTCGGTAAACCATGAAGTAATCCATGGTTTACCAAATAATATTCCGTTGAAGGAAGGGGATATTGTAAGCATTGATATAGGAGCAGTCCTGGATGGTTTTCATGGAGATGCCGCAAGAACCTATGAGGTAGGACAGGTTTCTCCTGAAGCTCATAAGCTTGTAGCGGTTACCAGGGACAGCTTTTATAAAGGTCTTGAAGTGGTCAGAGAAGGAATGCGTATTAGGGATATATCAAGGGCAGTCCAGCAATATGTTGAAGGAAACGGATATTCAATTGTAAGGGATTTTGTGGGTCACGGTATTGGAAGGGAAATGCATGAAGTTCCGCAGATACCCAATTTTGTAACAAGGGAACGCGGCCCGAGGCTGCAAAAAGGTATGACAATTGCCATTGAGCCTATGGTTAACCAGGGAAACTGGCAGGTGGAAGTGTTAAATAATAACTGGACGGTAGTTACTATCGACGGAAAACTGTCGGCTCATTATGAAAATACGGTTGCAGTAACCGGAAATGAACCGGAAATACTCACAAAATAGTAGATTTTTTAAATAGAATCTTGAAAAAAAGGTTAACTTCCTTTAAAATAAAAGAGTTGGCCTTAAAAGGATGGTTGAGATGAGTTGCGTGTATCCTGTTATTGGCAGGGCGGCATATTCAAAAGCAGGAAGAGATAAGGAAAGGCTGTTTATAGTAGTCGGAATTATTGATGAAAACTTTTTATTGGTTGCCGATGGGCATTTGCACCCTATAGGAAGGCCCAAAAAGAAAAGAATTAAGCATTTGCGGTTTACGGATTTAGTGGAACACAGTGTTGCGGAGAAAGTTGAAAGAGGAAGAAAGCCATCGGATAAGGATTTGCAGCTTGCCATTATCCGGATAGAGGAAATGCTTGCGGCACGGAAAAATTAAGGAGGGCTTTAGTTTGTCAAAAGAAGATGTCATTGAGGTTGAAGGAAAAGTGTTGGAAGCAATGCCGAATGCGATGTTCAGGGTTGAGCTGGAAAATGGGCATAAGATCCTCGCACATATTTCCGGAAAGCTGAGGATGCATTATATAAGGATATTACCCGGTGACAGGGTTACGGTTGAAATGTCACCCTATGATCTTACCCGCGGACGCATTACCTGGAGAGGAAAATAACTTACGGAACAGGAGGGTCGAAGATGAAAGTTAAGCCTTCAGTTAAGAAGATATGTGAAAAATGTAAAATTATCCGAAGAAAAGGCAGAGTAATGGTTATTTGCCAGACCCCGAAGCACAAGCAGCGTCAGGGCTAGTAAAGCCTGCCAGTTTTTTTGGAAACTGTACGAGTAAAACTCAGTGAATTAAAATGGCTTCGGGGAATCCCCGGAGCCGGGTGAAAACTAGGGTTTGGAAGGCGCGGCTGAAACAAATAATCATTTGTTGCCCGAAAAATCTTTGATTATATATCTGGAAGAATTCTGCCAATTGGTAAAGAGCCAGGGCAGGATGATTTTTAAAACAGTAAACAGCAAATAATGCCGCGTGAAAGCTAATAATGCCGGCAAGGATGAAAAAATTTGTGACCTTTAAGGTTATATGTTTAGAATTGAATAATTACTTTCGGAGGTGTAAGACATTGGCTCGTATTGCAGGAGTTGATCTGCCAAGAGAAAAGAGGGTTGAAGTAGGGCTTACCTATATCTTTGGCTTAGGGAGAACCCGCTCCAATCAGATACTTGATAAAACAGGAATCAATCCGGATACCCGTATCCGGGATTTGACTGATGATGAAATCAGCAAGTTAAGAGAGACAATTGAAAAAGAATACATGGTAGAAGGGGATCTCAGAAGGGATATTGCCCTGAATATCAAGCGGCTGATTGAGATTGGCTGCTATCGCGGAAGACGCCATAGAATGGGGCTGCCCGTGCGTGGTCAGAGAACCAAAACCAACGCAAGAACCAGAAAAGGCCCGAAGAAAACTGTGGCCAATAAGAGGAAATAATAGGAGGTTGGTAATTAAATGGCGGCTAAAGTTACTAGGAGAACAAGAAAAAAAAGAGAAAAGAAGAATATTGAGCGTGGCAGTGCTCATATTCGTTCATCATTTAATAATACTATTGTAACTATTACAGATGTTCAGGGAAACGCAATCTCATGGGCGAGCGCGGGTGGTCTTGGTTTCAGAGGCTCCAAGAAAAGTACGCCCTTTGCGGCGCAGCAGGCAGCGGAGACTGCGGCTAAAGCAGCTATGGAACACGGTATGAAAACAGTTTCGGTTTTCGTCAAAGGCCCCGGTTCAGGACGTGAAGCCGCAATACGTGCGCTGCAGGCAGCAGGTCTTGAAGTAAGCCTTATTAAGGATGTTACCCCTATTCCCCATAACGGTTGCAGGCCACCAAAGAGAAGAAGGGTGTAGCGGTTGTTTCGTGAACATGGAAACTATTAGGTTAATGTAGAATAGATAGCACAATAATTGGTGAGTATTTATATAGGCTACTGTCAAATCCTGATATTGTATTATCCGGATGCCTGATATTTATCCTTATGAATTGAACAGGGTTCATTACCTGTTGGTTCAGACAGTGGAGTTATAAATACGTTAGTATTATCGGAGGTGTAAAAAATGGCAAGATATACAGGTGCATCTTGTAAGCTTTGCCGACGGGAAGGTCAAAAACTTTTCCTGAAGGGAGAAAGATGCTATAC
>CAZSVI010000010.1:0-43612 GCA_964610205.1 uncultured Oscillospiraceae bacterium | reverse complement strand
TTGTTAATATCATATAAAACCTTAAGAAAGGATATAACTTTTATAACAGAATTATCATAGTTGGTTAACGAATCCAATATCAGAATTGTTTCACCCCTGTTATTCACAAGACGTTTTTTGAGACTGCTGTCAATATTGTTTTCCGCACTTGCAGTATCATAACAAAGGGTGTTAAATCCATCAATATAAATTGAATATATGTCCGGTGTAAAGATTATAAAATTATTTAAAGCGTTTTGAGCGTACAGGCAGTTATTTAGTGAAATTTTTATATCCTCTTCCGAACGCATCAGAACATTTACCAAAACTTCATTTTGGCTTAGATATAAAAATGATTTTTTCATATTATTGATGTTAAGATTTATATTTTCCGCAACCTGTTTGACCGTATTGAAGTTTGATAAGCTAACCTTCTCTTTAATTACAGCGGATGATTTTATATATGAAAAGCTTCCAACTATTGTTATGGGAATTATTGCAATCAAAAAGGAAAAAATTATTATTTTATATTGAAGGCTAAAGAGTTTTCCTTTTATATATGTCACCTCCAAACTTGTGCTGAACATCTCTTTTTATAAAAACGCATTATTAATTTTATTGTACAACCGAATCGGAGTATTAATAATGGTGAGTTTTTTACGATATGGGTGAGTTTTTAAGAACGCAGGGGGACGTGGGAACACAAGGGGACGGTTCTCCTGTGTTACGGGCGTAACACAGGAGAACCGTCCCCTTGTGTTCCTTGTGTTCCCTTGTGTTCTGTATATTACCTTACATTTTTCATATATTAATAAATAGTATACACATACAAGGAGGTAAAAAATATGCAAAAGATAGCTGTTCAAAGAGACTTGACACCTGTTAAGGATTATCTTACCGATCTTGGATATACAGTGGAAACTGTGGGCTTTGATGTTTTTTCAAATGCGCAGGACGAGGATTATGATGCTATTGTTGTAACCGGTATGAATAATGATTTTCTGGGTTTGCAGGACACTGCAACCGGTGCCCCTGTTATTGATGCAACAGGAATGACACCGGAGGAAATTCACGAACAGATCCAGCAGGCTTTCCTGTAGGAAACACGGGGGGACGGTTCTTGTGTGTTAGACTAACACACAAGAACCGTCCCCTGTGTCCTTAAGATTTCTTCTTTGGTTGGAATGGCTGGAATTGCACCCCTCTTTGTTGCGCACAGCGCACCTGCAGCATTGGCAAAATCCAGTATCCTTTCCAACTCAGTTCGGGACAGCCCATCCAATCCATTTGCCTCGTTCAAAACACAATGCAGCAATGCTCCCATAAATGAATCGCCAGAGCCTGTGGTATCAATCACTTTTGTATTATAGGTCGGTAAATACCCGTTTGCATTTTTATGGGCGTAGTAACATCCCTTTGCACCTAAAGTTACACTTACGAGCAATACGCCTTTGTTTAACAGGTATGCCGCACCCTGCTCAATTTCCGCACAATCACTGATGAGTGATAACTCTTCTTCAGATACCTTTATAATATCAGCATATTGCACTCCGGACTTCATTTGCTTAATTGCTTCCTGCCGGCTGCTCCATAAAGCAGGCCGATAGTTGGGATCATAAGAGACTATTTTCCCCTTGCTCTCTGCATAAGACGCAGCCTTCATGGTAGCTGCTCTGGAAGGTTCATGCGTCATGGATACTGAACCGAAATGAAACAATTTACACTGATCTATCAATGATAAGTTTACATTTTCAGGTGAAATCAGTGTATCCGCTCCAGGATTTCTATAAAAGGTAAAGCTTCGGTCACCCTTCTCATTAAGGTGCACAAATGCAAGTGTAGTTCCTGCTTTGTCGGATAAAAGCAGACTCTTTGCACTAATATTGTTTTCCTCAAGTATCTCCTTAAGATATATACCAAACTGATCGTTGCCAACCATGCCAATAAACGCGCATTTTTCTCCCAGCCGGCTGCACGCAACCAGAACATTTGCAGGCGCGCCGCCGGGATTTTGCTCATATAAAAGAAATCCCGATTCAGACATACCTCTTGGTGTAAAATCAATTAACAATTCACCCAATGCAACAATATCATACATGTTTAAGCTCTCCTTCTACGTCCATGGGTTAACAATTACTTTACCGCTGCTGCGGATATTCGGATTTTCAAGAACTTCTTCAAGCTGACTCAAATCGGTTATATGTGAGATTAGTGATTTAATGTCAATTTTACCGGATTTAATGATATCCAATGATCTTCCCTGGGTATATGGATTAATGTAGGATGCCCTGATTGTTATCTCTTTTTTAAATAACTCGAAGGGCTTTACGGGAATTTCATCATTGGGACTGCCCAATCCGAACAACATTACCGTTGAGCATCTCCCCGCATATCTTATGGCATCAATCATGGTGTTTTTAAGCCCAACACACTCAATGACGGTATTTATATCTGCAATGCCATGCTTTCTTATTATATCATTCATGTTATCATTCAACGGATCAATTGCAATATCTGCTCCCAGTTTTTTAGCAATATTCCGTTTTTCCCGGATTGGTTCCGATACGATTACTGTGGAAGCCCCGGCAAGCTTTGCCAGCTGCAGCATAATAAGGCCAATGGTTCCGGCTCCAAAAATCATAACCGCACTTCCTGTTGTTATTTCACAACAGTCAACCCCATGTAAACAACATGCTACAGGCTCGATCATTGCCCCTTCCTCGAAAGAAACATTGTCTGGTAAATGAAATGCCTGTTTGGAGTGAACCGCGCAATATTGCGCAAAGCCTCCGTCTGTGGTTGTACCGTAGCCTGTCATATTTTCACAAAAATGTGCCCTCCCGTTACGGCAGTAATAACAGCTGCCGCATGTATTGTTGGGATCAACGGATACACGGTCACCAACTTTTACATTTTGAACCCGGTTCCCGGCTTTATCAACAATACCGGAAAATTCATGACCCAAAATAACAGGCGGGTTTGTTTGCGCAGCTCCTTCGTTCCCTTCAAAAATATGAACATCAGTACCGCATACGCCACAGGATTGAACCTTTACCAAAATATCATTATCGCCAATTTGCGGAATGGGCAAATCATTGAATGAAATTACATGGTTTCCCATATAAACAGCTGCTTTCATTTTTAAATTTCCCCTCTTTATATAATAATTTATCTGATTAGACACAGGGGGGATGATTCTTGTGTGTTATTCCAACACACAAGAACCGTCCCCCTGTGTCCTTGTATTTACTTCATTAACCAGTTTATTAATAAACGCGTCCGTATCCATAGCACCGAGGTCACCTTCTTTTCTTGAACGAACCGCCACCTGTTCCTTTTCCATCTCTTTGTCTCCAATAACCAGCATATAAGGGATTTTCGCAAGTTGCGCCTCACGAATCCTGTACCCGATTTTTTCATTCCTTGCGTCCACTTCAACACGTACACCCTGGCTTCTCAGTCTGTTGGCCAGATTGGCGGCATATTCCTGCTGTTTATCAATAATTGGCAAAATTTTCACCTGTACCGGTGCCATCCAGGTGGGAAACGCACCGGCGTACTTTTCTATCAGCATTGCCAGGGTACGTTCATAACAGCCCACAGAGGTACGGTGGATAACATATGGGCGTTTCTTTTCATTATCTCTGTCAACATAGGTCATATCAAAACGCTCAGGCAGTGAAAAATCTATCTGTACGGTAATTATCGTATCTTCCTTGCCGTGTACGTTTTTAAACTGTATATCCAGTTTTGGCCCATAGAAGGCAGCTTCACCAATTGCTTCCCTATAAGGAATCCCTAAATGATCAAGTATGTTTTTCATTTTCCTTTCGGTATCTTCCCAGGCATCGGGCAGATCGAAATATTTTTCCTTGTTGTTAGGATCCCACTTTGAAAACTGATAAGAGATATCCTCCTTTATTCCAAGGATATCCATAATATAATCGATCAGATCCAATACGCCTTTGAACTCTTCTTCCAACTGATCTGGCGTTACGATCAAATGCCCTTCCGATATAGTAAACTGGCGCACACGGATAAGCCCATGCATTTCACCCGACGATTCGTTACGGAACAGTGTAGAGGTTTCTGCCATTCTGACAGGTAAATCTCTGTAGCTGTGCAATCTGGAATTATAAATCATAAACTGGAAGGGACAGGTCATAGGACGCAAGGCCAGAACCTCTTCATCCCTGTCCTCGTCTCCGAGCACAAACATGCCCTCCTTATAGTGCTGCCAGTGCCCCGATATTTTATAAAGATCATTCTTTGCCAGCATGGGGGTTTTCGTAAGCACATAGCCTCTGCGTTCTTCTTCGTCTTCCACAAAACGCTGAAGAATCTGAATTACCTTTGCTCCTTTGGGCATCAATAATGGAAGGCCTTGTCCTACAGGCTCAGAGGTCATAAATAATTCCAATTCCCTGCCCAGTTTGTTGTGATCCCTCTTTTTGGCTTCTTCCAGGCGCGCAAGATGCTCATCCAGCATATTCTTTTTGGGGAAGCTCACTCCATAAACCCTTTGCAGCATTTTATTCTTTTCATTTCCCCGCCAATAGGCGCCGGCAAGATTTACAAGCTTTAATGCCTTCACTCTGCCTGTACTTTGAAGATGCGGGCCGGCACAAAGGTCTGTGAATTCTCCCTGCCGGTAAAACGATATTTCGGTATCTTCAGGCAGTTCTCCTATCAGTTCGGCCTTATATATCTCGCCCTGCTCCTTAACCTTACGCAGCGCTTCTTCACGGTTTAAAACGAAGCGTTCAATCGGCAAATCATCTTTTATAATATTCAGCATTTCATTTTCTATTTCCTCAAGCTGCTCCGGAGTGAATGGCTTTTCCACATCAAAATCATAATAAAACCCGCTCTCGATTGAAGGTCCGATGGCAAGCTTCGTATCCGGAAAAAGCCTTTTTACCGCCTGAGCCATAATGTGGGATGTGGTGTGCCAGTATGCCATCTTACCATCCTGATCGTCAAAGGTTAAAATATTCATTTTGCAGTCTTCATTCAATTCATACCTAAGATCCACCGTTAATCCGTTTACTTCTCCGGCCGTAGCCGCCCTGGCAAGCCCGCCGCTGATATCCCCGGCAGCTTCCAAAACAGTTACCCCTCTGTTATATTCTTTAACGGTTCCATCTTTTAACATTATTTTTATCATGACTTCAACTCCTTGCAGCAGATCTGTTTTCTGTTATATATCTGTTTCAACGAATAATTATAAACCTTTTTTGAAAAATATAAAAGCCTTTTGAAGCGGTAATATTTAATCCGTAATATTTAATTTGATATATCCTCTGCGGGAATATCATTTTCATGCTCAACTGTAATTCTGTCTTTAATCTTCAGAAAGGTTGCGTCCCCTATTCCCTTTACATTCTTTATTTCCTCAATATTTTTGAAGAGCCCGTTGAGCTCCCGGTATTCAATAATTGCCCTTGCCTTAACCTCTCCTATGCCATTTAATAATATCAATGTTTCAATTCCTTCGGTATTTATATTAATTAATTCAATTTCTCCGCTATCTTCCTTCTCCCGCGCAAGACTCTCATTTATACTTTGAGGAAACGGCTTATCCCCGGCATTAAACACTTCAACCCGGTTTGATTTTAAATATCCTCCCCAGAGTGCTAAAAGGATAATCAGTATAAACAGGCCGCTTATGAAAAATTCTTTTCGTATTCCAAACTCTTTTCCAAAAATATAAAATTTCATATATCCTCTTATAATTCCTTTTTATCATATTATAACAGAATTATTTACTGGAATAAACAGGCAGGGAAAACTATGATCCGTTGAGTGACATGTTTGGGAAAAGCTTTTGGATAAGGGTTACGTGAAAATACATGATTTGTAAAATCACACGGATTCAATTTGTAATCTGAAAACTCGGATACACTTCAGAATATACCTTGAAAAATTGCTTTAAACATTCAAACTCCTTATTACGGCGGTAAAGCTCCGTATATTTCTGTATTTTATACGCGGCCTCTTTAACTTATATAATCATTTTAACAATTTTTTATAATATCCGCTACTTTTTCAACCGCATCCCCTGACGGGTTCTTTTTCATTGCTCTTATGTACATTTCCCTGTTGTTATATATATCTTTCACTTTATCCATCAAAGCTTCGCCTGTCAGGTTTTCTTCACGTAATACATCGCTGTAGCCGTGATTCCGGAATGATTCGGCATTTAATATCTGGTCGCCTCTGCTGGCATTTTTTGAAAGCGGAATCAGCAGCGCGGGTTTTTTCAATGCCAGTATCTCAAACAGAACAGTTGCGCCCGCTCTGGAAATAAAGATATCCGCACAGGCAAAAATATCAGGCAGTTCTTTATTGACATACTCAAATTGTTTATAACCTTTTATCCCTTCCATCTCCGGCTTTACATTTCCCTTCCCGCAGATGTGGCAAACCTGAAAAGTATCCCGCATGTTATGAATTACATTCCGGACAGCCCTGTTGATATTCTCCGATCCCTGGCTGCCTCCGATAACCAGTATAACAGGTTTTATACTTGTAAAGCCGCATATTTTACAGCCCTTCAACCGATCTCCTGTTACTATTTCCTCTCTTACGGGGAGGCCGGTTAAGCATGCCTTTTCCATCGGAAGGTGTTTTTCAGTTTCAGGAAAGGTATAGCATACTTTTTTTGCAAATGGTATTGACAATTTATTGGTAAGACCCGGAGTGATATCGGATTCATGAATAATTACAGGGATCTTTTTCAGCCAAGCGGCCCATACAACCGGACAGGAAACAAAACCACCCTTGCTGAAAACAACATCCGGCTTTATTCTGTTTAATATTTTTATTGACTGTTTAAGCCCGTTCACAATTTTGAACAGATCGGTTATGTTTTTAATATCCGGATACCTTCTGAGTTTCCCTGAATCAATCTCATGGTAAACAATGCCTTCCTTTTCGATTAACTGCTTCTCGATTCCATTCCTGGAACCGATATAATGGATTGTATATCCCATATATTCTAGCTTTGACATCAATGCAATATTGGGAGTAACATGCCCTGATGTTCCCCCGCCTGTTAAAACAATAACTTTCATTTCCCGCTCCCCGCAAAAAAGCAGACAAACAAAGCCGTTTACTGCGTTTGCGCTACAAAATCCTAGGAGTGCGCTCGGAAAGTCGGGTATGCAGATTTTTGATTCAGTTTTTCGCACAAATTCTGCAAAAAAACGGCGAATATCTGGATATTTAATGCTTTTTTTGCAGGAGAATGCGCGGAAAAATGGACGGAAAGATGCGTGCGTGACTTTTCCGGACTCCTAGTGACATTCTATAATAAGGGAAGTAATTGCGCAAGCAGTATTAGCTTTGTTGTCTGCATAGTCACTTTTTTCATAAATGATATAGCACATTATTATCAAAATCATCTTAAATATTATTTACAAAGTCCCCGCCAAAATCTTTGGCAAACAGATGATGATTACCAAAAATCCTGGTAATCATCATTTTTACATATAACTGCCGCATTATTTTGATTCAAGCTTTTTCAAAAGTTTTTGTCCGTTTCTGAATTCCACTTTTTCAATTTCTTCAACAGGGAGGTCTGCATATTTCAGTTTATATAGATTCCCCTCAGGATAGTAAAAGGGACAATGCGATGAAAAGAGTATCCTTTCCAAAGAAGAAAGCTCCTTTAAATATCTAAGTAAATTGTGATTTTCCAGGCCTGAAAGATCAACATACGCATTTTCAACTGAGAACAGTACTTCTATCAAATCTTGCTTGTAACAGTTATTCAGAATAAATATCTGCTCCGGGAAATAAGAAATGGTTTTTACAACTTGCTGTATATCCATATCCTCAACCTTCATCAGAGGATACTGCCCTCTTGCATCTTCAACACGCATTTGTATTGAAACCAGCAGATTATTTTCTAAAGTTTTTTCTATAAGAGGAGTTATATTATTTTCCGTAAAATCATACATATGATAATTGGGCAGCAGCTTCACCATCTTCACCCTTTTATCCCGTACCGCAAGATCAACAGCATCCTCCCAATTGGCATAGGACATATCCACAATGATGACCGGTGAAAAAAATTCATCATTTTTGATATAATCAAGCAATTGCATGTCCGCCCGCAAGGGATCATGTTCCAGAATACTCTCAATGGGAGCTATAAAAGCCTTTACTACATTCATTGATTTAAGCTTGTTCTTTAATGTATTCAATTCCCTGTATCTGAGGTGATAGAACGGCCAGTTACCAGTCCAGGTTGAAAAGTCTATTAATTGATTTATTTCATGCATTATTTTCTGCCTCCTTCAAAGAATCTGACGGCATTTTTGAACAGAATCTTTTCTCTCGTTTCCTGATCCATATCAATAGAGTAAACACGGGCAAGCTGAGTTGCAATATCCCTCCCGGGATAATCTGAACCATAAAGCACCCTGTCCGGACCCAGGTTATTCAGCGCATATTCAATAAAACCATCTTCGGGCTGAGATCCTGAAGTATCCATTAAAAGATTGGGGTATTTCCTGATATCCTGTATACCTTTGAATCTGCAGCCTGTAACATGCGCTACAAGTACTCTCAGGGATGGAAACTTCTTTGCCATGCAGACGATATCCCTTGGGTCGGATTCATATCTGAATTTTTCAACTGTTTTATCCCAGCAGTGGAACAGCAAAGGTACGTCATTTTCCTCAAGAACACTCAAAAAAGGTTCCAGCCGCGGGTCGCTCGCTTTCATTTGTATAGTAAGCTTTATGCCTGTTACCGGCCCGTTGAGTATGTATTTCTTAACAAATTCCTTCAAAAAATCAATAGGCAATATGGAATTCATATACACCATATGATAAAATTTCCCAGGGTATTTGTTAAGGACATCGCAGGCTGCATCAGTGCATTCGGTAATGTCCTCTTTGCTTGCATAGAAATATCTCAGGCCATTCTCCGTATTTCCTATGACAGGCATAATACAGGATTTATCAATTCCTGTAAGCTGAAATTCATGTAAAAGTCCTTCAATTGCCTGTTCTTTGTTTTTTACTTCTAAATCGAAATGTATATGGCTGTCAATTATCATAAAAAAACCTCCAATTTGAACAAATGATTTCTATAAGTTCTGCCATTATATCCTATATTTATGTATTATGCAACTCCTTCAATATAGAGTTACTTTTATAGTAATCTGATATCTTTCTGATTGCTTCAATGGTTTCTTTCAGATCCTGTTCGGTGTAAAACTCATTAATACTTAATATTACAGATGTTGAAAGAATTTCTTCCGATACAGGACACAAGCCTTTCTTATATTGAATATCTTTTCCGTAATATTTGCAGCCAAATGGACAGTCGGTTTCGATATATGCGTTCTTGTTTTTTAAAAGGTCATATTCATACACACAAGTAGCAATATATCCTGCTGAACACGGTACACCCTCAGCCTGAAGAGCTTTGCAGAATTCATCCCTTGATACCCCGGCAGCTTTTTCATCTATTCTCAGCATGTAAAACCAATATGAAGATTTACATCCGTCAATAATTTCCGGAGGGTATATACCTGGCAGATCTTTTATTGCTTCTGTCAAGCTGTTACCATACTTGTTTCTCTGACCGCAAATCCATTCTACTCTGCCAAGCTGGGCAATTGCAACAGCGCCCTGTAATTCAGTCATTCTGTAGTTGGGAGCAAGATACTCTATATTCCTCGAAACGGCAGGGTCCGCAGCCAATCTATCATAATTTTTATCAGTAAACTTCAGCGCTCTTTTATACAATTCTTCATCCTTCATTATTAACATACCGCCGTCACCCGTTGATATGTGCTTAAAATCATTCAGGCTGAAACAACCGATATCACCTATCGTTCCTGCTAAACGACCTTTATAATAGCACATATAACTCTGTGCACAGTCTTCAATGACCTTTATGTTATACTTTTTTGCTATATCCATAATTGGATCCATATCGGCCGGGTTTCCGGCAAGATGGACAACCAATATTGCTTTAGTCTTTTCACTTATTTTCTCCTCAATTGACTTTGGGTCAGCGTTATACGTATAGGGCATCAATTCTGCAAATATAGGAATTGCATTCTGGTACAGTATTCCAATAATCGTGCCCATATCAGTTATTGCAGTCGTAATAACTTCATCTCCAACAGTTACTCCTGCTGCCCCCAGAGCTACATGTATTGCCGCGGTACCTGAAGCTGTAGCGACGCAATGCTTTACGCCGTACATGTCTGCAAATTTATGCGTAAATTCCTTAACCTTTTTCCCACGCCAATAAAACAGTGAATTTTGTTCAAGAGCTTCCTCCAACTGTTTCATTTCTTCCTTACCAAATCTTCTCCCGGTCCCCCATGGTGTTTCCTTTGCTTTTTCTCCGCCGAATAATGCTAATTGACTCATATAAATCCTCCTATCAGAAACTAATTGAAAATGTTATTGAATTTACAATCGTTATCCTTTTATACCTCCTATCATTATACCTTTTACAAAATATTTCTGTACAAAAGGATAAATAATAAGCATAGGGACTACAGACACCATTATTGTGGCATATTTTACTCCCTGGGGAGTGACTCTCGACATCATTTCCATGTTGGTATTCTCATCGGTAAACTGAGCCCGTATAATCATTTCCCTAAGCAACAGGGATAAAGGCCATTTTTCTGTGTCCGTAATATATATCATTGCGGCAAAGAAGGAATTCCAGTGCTGTACAAGATAAAAAAGGGTTATGGCCGCAAGAGTGGATTTTGACAGTGGAATAGCAATATTGAATAATTTTGTATAAACAGAACCTCCGTCAATTTCCACGCTTTCTTCCATCTCCTTAGGTATTTGGGCATATGCTGTTCTGACTATAAGAAGATTAAAAGCATTAATTGCCGGTGGTATTACAACCGCCCAGATAGTGTTGATCATATCCAGGCCGGATACAACGAGATATGTTGGTATCAAGCCGGCGCTGAACAGCATTGTAAAAACAACCATCAAGGTAACCGGCTTACTTAGCCAGATTTCTTTTTTTGAAAGCGGATATGCGAATATTACTGTCATTATAAAATTAATAACCGTTCCTGCAGTGACGTATTTTATTGTATTTATATAGGATAAAAACAGTCTGCTGTTTGTGAAAATAATCTGGTAGGATTCCAATGAAACTCCTTTGGGATAAAAACTGACATTGTTCTGTACTACCTCTACAGGGTTGCTGAAAGAAACCGCAATAATATGTAAAAAAGGATATACTATAACCAGAAGTACAAACAGCATAACAGTATTGTTTATGATGTCAAACAATTCTAATTTTCTTTTTTTCAAAAATATACTCCCCCTTACCATAAGCTGCTTTCCGCAAATTTTCTGCTGAAATAGTTGGCCGAGACAACGAATAATGAAGATATTACCGAATTAAAAAATCCTACTGCTGTTGCATAGCTGAATCTTGTATCCACAAGTCCCGCACGGTATACAAAAGTAGATATAATATCGGCAACATCATAAGTCATTGGACTGTATAACAGTAATACTTTTTCAAACCCGATGCTCATAATGCCGCCTATCTTCAATACAAACAAAACAACCATTGTCGGCAGTATGCTGGGTATTGATATATGCCACATTTTCTTTATTCTTCCGCAGCCGTCAATTTCTGCAGCCTCATATAATGCTGTATCCACTCCCGCCAGAGCCGCTATGTAAATAATTGAATTAAATCCAAAGTTTTGCCACACACTGCTTGAAACGTAAATCGTTCTGAACCATTCGGATCTTCCAAGAAAATATACAGGTTCAATTCCAAATGTATTTTTTAGCATGACATTTATCATTCCATTTGTCGGGGACAGAAACATCGTCAGCATACTGCATACCACAACAACCGATAAAAAGTGCGGCATATAACTGACTGTTTGAATGAGTTTCCTGTATTGTGTATTTCTAATTTCACTCAGAAATAAGGCAAAGAGTATAGGGATCGGGAATGTAAATATAATTTCATACACACCTAGCAGTAAGGTGTTTCTCATGACATTATAGAAATCCGGGTTGAACAGAAACTCTTTAAAATACTTAAGCCCTACCCAGGGGCTTTTTACAAAACCAAGGTATATATTGTAATTTTTAAAAGCAATAATATTACCTAATATTGGAACATATCTGAATACGATGAAAAATAAAATGCCCGGTATTGAAAGTATCCAGTAATCCCTTTCTTTTACAAGTCTTTTTAAGAACTGGTGCTTTTCAATTTTGTACTTATTCTGCTTTATACATGATATACCATTGTTTAATGGGGTTTTCATCCTTACCTCCTCAAAAGCGGCTCACATAATGGCTGTACCTTGGGGAAATCAACTTTCCCCAAGGTACAAATACTTATTCTAATTTCTTATTTCTTATTTTTCTTTATACCTTGCATAAGCGTTGTTATCTATCTCTTCGATTTGCTTATAACCAAGTTGTTCCGCCCTTTTTAACCATTCATCCCAATCCCCGTTAAGGTTTTTCTTTCCGAATATTACTGCTGAAGAGTATTCTTCCACTGCTTTTTTCAATGCAGCAAACAGTTCGGATTTTTTCTCATTTTCTTGAGTAGTATAGGTAGGCACCGGATCAATAGGAAGAATCCTGTTTTCGTCGGTCAGCATCTTCAAGCCTTCTTGCAGTCCATCATGATAGTCGAAATATACACATTCCGGGTGCATCACTTCACGGAAACGGAATAAACCATACATGTCTCTCAGGGATGACATAGACGGTGCTATTCCCGCAGTATCAAGTTCATGGTAGGTGACTTTTCCACTTGCATCCTTTGTAAATGTTACATTTTCTTCACCCATTGTTGATAATCTGCTGCCTTCATCACTATATAGCCAATCAATTAGCTGCAGGGCAATCTCAAGGTTTTCACTATCTGCTGAAACGGTAAAACCGCTCGGAGAGATATAATTCAGAGCGTAATGTTTTCCGGTAGGACCCATTGGATAAGAATATCTCAGGTCATAATCAGGAATCTGTTCTTTGACGATGTCCTTAAACATAACCATTCTGTCTACCCAGTCAAAGGTTGCAAATGCCTGTGCTTCCTGTGTCATTTTTGCAGTCCAGTCGTCCGAACTTGATGTAAGGAATTCTGGATCCAACAGCTCATTTTCCATCAGTTTGTTAAAATAGCGAAGCATTTCCTTCCATTCTTCAGTTGCGGGAGCAAATCTAAAAGCGTCGTCATCGTGGTCGTATCCATAATAGGTATTCTGGTCAATACGGGAATTACCCCAGCCGCAGTACATGTCGCGGAAAAAAACTGCTTTTGTCTTGCTGACAAGAGGCGTTGAATCAGGATATATTTCCTTTAACTTTTTCAGCGCGTCAAACCATTCATCGGGACCGTCCGGTGATACCGGTATGTTATTTTTTTCGAATATATCCTTTCTGTACATCATGCCATGATTAACCTGTCTTTCCGACTTATAAACCGGAAAGTAATATAGATTATCATCTGAGCTTATCATATTTTTCCTTATAAAATCTTCGCTTTCCCATATTTTGCTGAATGTTGGGAGAATGTCCAAATGCTTGTTTATTGCCGCAAAAGCTCCTAACGGGCCATAGTCATTCGCCTTTTGCTGAGCGACATTAAATATATCCGGGAGGGTTTTAGAAGCCAGCATAAGATCCAGTCTCTGGTCATAATCATACATATACACCTGTTCAACCTTGAGCTTTATTCCTGTTAATTCTTCCATACGATTGAACACCCATGCTTCTTTTGCCTGAACTTTGTCTTCACTGGTTAGTAAAGAAATAGTTACCGGCGTGTTTGTAATAGGCAGCTTTCCCGTTTCCGCATAACTCTTTGTTTTTTCCGTCACAGTACCCGGCGCGTGAACTTCAGAGCCTGTGCCTGCATCTTTCGAAACAACTCCGGCACAGCCTGTGATCATTGACATTATCAAAAATCCTGTTAACAACACTACCAACAATTTCTTTCTCATCATACTGAGACCTCCTTTACTGATTTGGCTATTTTTAAAACTTCATCGTATACAGCCGTATAAATACCGTTCCCTCAATTATTTAAAAGGCTTCGACTAGTACAAATCCTTAAGATAATGTAAGACCGGAAAAAATACAAACTATAATTGCATTTTATTCATATGGTGTATATAATTAATTTAGCAGACTATGCATATACAGCTAAACATGTCACCATTAAGTTAACATTATTCAATTTTAAAATCAATTTAAATAAAAAGTAATATTTAAAAAATTGCATATATGTTAGGGAAAATTAGACGCAAGGCTTCGAACAAAACGATTATGATAAGGTGGAATATTTTAAGATGGTAGATTATTAAAATCGAGGACTAGGAGCTGATGAGATCGTTATGTTTCGTTTAAAATTACATACAAGTTTAATTGTGGCGTTTATTATATTAATACTTATACTCTCATTATCTACTATTTTTATATACAAGATAAATATTGAAAAAATGGATAAACAATTGATAGAATATAACAAAGCTATTGTTAATCATTTTGCAAGTTCAATTACCGAAAGCATTAATGAAATATATGGAACTTTTCAAATAGTAAATAATCTTAATTATGAACTTGTTGATAAAAATACCGGGGAAATAAACTATTATTCCGCCATGCAGTTAATTGAAAAAACATCTTATATAAAGGAATCTTCCAAGATAATTCATGATATAATAATTTATCCAAATGCAATAAATGCATTTACAACAAACGGAAGCTATTCTTTTATAAATGTATTTGAGGATATTTACAGTAACTCCAAATACCCCGCGTCTTTTTGGCATAATTACAATTCAAATAACAATTATGTAAAAATCCTTCCGTCTTCCATATATATTAACAAGACAATCAGTGGATACAATACCCGAAATAATCTGATAGGAGCCGTATCCGGAAGATCTGACTTAAATAAGGATTACAATATTGTAATTTTCATTGATGCAGATAAAATGTTTAGAATTTCCGAGCAAAAAATTTATCTTAAAAATAGTGGGTATTGTGTTTTTGACAAGGATAGGAATATTATTTTGCAGGAAAATCTTGAACAAGCTGATTTGAATATTCTAAAAAAATCAATCGGTTTCAATTATACAGATAAAATGCTTAATATAAACGGATCAAATTATTATATGGTACAGACAGATTTGCATAAATATACTATAGTGAACAAGATAATAGATGATTCCGTTCTTTCCAGAACCAAATTGATTAATATTTTAATTATAATTATATCAATACTTACATGTTTTGTTATTTCTTTCTTGTTCATTTCATTCATTTACAAACCGGTAAAAAGAATTCTTTTGCTTATCGGACATGATAATCATTCTCATGAAAATGAGTTCAAAGTCATTGACAAAGAAATAAAAAATCTGATCAGTCAAAATGTTAATCTTTCCCAAACTGTTGATACACTTAACGATATTAATATTCGCAATACATTTCAAAAAGTGATCAATGGTAAAGGTATAAAAGAAGATGATTTAATTAAAATGTGTTCTGCTATTGCTGAAAATAATAGTAATATCAATTTCTTTGTAGTCATTACAGCTGAGATTATAACAAATCATAATGAAGAAACCGGAAGCAATATTTCAAATTTATCCAATCAACCGTGGGATGATTTTGAAATCTTATGGAAACAGAAATTACCATACTCTATTATCTATGAATTTGAAACATTTAAGTTTACATCTCTGGTGCTGCTGGGTAAAAATACTACAAAAAAAACACTGGACACAGATTTAAATAATTTAATAAGAGAGTTTGAATCAAGATATAAAAATATGAAAATAAATTTATCTATCAGTGATATCCACTCGAATATTATGGATATTAAAAAAGCTTATATTGAATCGACAAAATGTTTATGGATTAAGCCAATCATATCACAAAACCCTGTAACCTATTATAATAAGAATTTCCAACCTCATGTCTGTTTTTTCCCCTTTGAACTGATTGAACAACTTAAAAGTAAATTAATGGTTGGAGACGCAAAGGAATGTCAGGATGTTATCTGTAAAATTATTACGAAGAATGTTTTTTTAAATCTTGATATGTTTACATTTAAGAATTTGTCTTTTCAGCTTTTGAGAATTATTTACCATGCGGTTCCCATACAGATTTCCGAAGAATTCAATCAAAACAATAATTTTCTTGATTTATCCATCGAATTGTATGCGTTAAATACTATTGAGGATTTCATTGCTTTTTTTAAAAACCTCATTATCAGCGTGACAAAAATAATCCAAAAAGAGTTAAAAAACGATTCATTAACAAGTCAGGAGAAAATAAGCTTTATAAAAGAATATATCCGGCTGCATTACAATGAAGATATTTATCTTGAGAACCTTTCCGCCATGGTAGATTTATCTCCTAAATATTTTTCCAGAAGTTTTAAAAAGGCGACTGGTACAAATTTAATAGAATACCTTAATGCGTTCAGGGTACTTAAGGCAAAGGAGCTTCTAAAGAACCAGGAATTAACTCTTAACGAAATAGCCACTATGGTTGGTTATAAAAGCAACAGTGCATTAACAATAAATTTTAACAAATATATCGGAATACCGCCTGTAAAATACAGGATTATGAATTACAGTGAATGAGGGTAAGGTGTCTATTCAATGGCAGAGCAATAATTAATAGTTGACATTTTCATCGTTTCATTATAAAATCTTTATCGAACACATGTTCACATATTGAGTAAGGGGAGCGCCGTCATGGGAAATATAATTTCAGGTTATAAACATATTATCTGGGACTGGAACGGTACATTGCTTGATGATGCCGATGTCTCTGTCGAGGTTATGAACAGGCTTCTCAAAAGGAGAAACATGCCTCCTTTAACAGTAGACAAATATAAGGAAATCATCGATTTTCCCATAATAAAATATTATATCAGACTGGGTTTTGACTTCTCACTGGAACCTTTTGATAAAATATCCGTTGAATTTATTCAGGAATATAATAATAGCTGTAAATCAACGAACTTGCATCATTATGCCGAAGCAGTATTAGGACTGTTTAAGAGTTCCGGATTAAGCCAGTCCATTCTTTCGGCCGCACATCAGGATTATCTTGAATGGTATGTGACCTATTTCGGAATCCGGGATTATTTTATTGGGCTGATTGGCCTGGATCATATTCATGCCACATCAAAAATTGACAACGGCAGAAGATGGCTGGAACAGCTTCCCTATACACCCGAAGAAGTCCTTTTGATAGGGGACACTGTCCATGATTACGAAGTTTCAAGGGAAATAGGCTGTGACTGTATACTTGTTGCAAATGGTCACCACAGCATAAACAGATTGAAAAACTGCAGCTGCAAAATACATAATTCGTTAAATTCCATTTTTCGCAATGAATACGAGGCTTTGGCCACATAAAACATGGAATAATCAGGCAACCATCCTTTTCTCCTCTGTTCTCCTTTTATTATTCCTGGGATTAAGCAGAGACAGAAAATAAACAGTCAGACCGCTCCAAATCAGTCCAAAGCTGATGAAATGCGTTAATGTGAACTGTTCTCCATACAGAAAAACCCCAAAAAGCAGCATCATAGTTGGCGCTATATATTGAAGCAGCCCGATTGTTGACAATTCAATCCTTTGAGCCGCATATGCAAATAAAAGCAGGGGAATTGCCGTTATAATACCGGCACAGACCAACAAAACAGGTATGTGGGCGGTTCCTGTAAAAAAGGCATTGCCCTCTGTAAACTGTATAAACAGAATATAGCCAAGGGATAAAGGCGTTAGTATGGCTGTTTCAAGCATTAATCCTGAAGCCGAACTCAGACTTGAAAGCTTTTTCAACAGCCCGTAAATCCCAAATGAAAAGGCGAGAATTAAAGAAATCCAGGGTATGCTTCCATATTCGAATATCATATACCCTACACCAAAAGCAGCCAATGCAAGGGCAATTATCTTGTAAACACCCAGCTTTTCTTTAAGGAATATAACACCCAGGAGTATTGAAACCAGGGGGTTTATATAATAACCCATGCTGGATTCGACTATGTGCCCGGTATTAACGGCCAGCACATAAATAAACCAGTTAATCGTAATTAATACGGCACAACCAAAAACATTAAGAATATTACTCTTGATCTTTATGGCCATTTTCACTTCTGCCATTCGTCCGGAAGATAACATATAAATAAAAAGGGCAATAAATGCCCATAAAATCCTGTGGGCGATAATCAAAACCGGAGAAACGCTTTGCAGAGCCTTCCAGTATACCGGAAACATACCCCACATAACATATGACAATATGGCAAATACAGTACCCGATGATTTCCCCTTGCTACCCATAAACCGCTACCCCGCAAACCTCTGTTCATGATATCCGCAATAATTGCAGCGAATATCTGTGATTATACGCATTTGTATTATTATGTTATAGCACAAATAAAAAAAGTAAGCAATATGCAAATATGCAAAAGCATATGAATATGCTTTTGCATACAATTAAATAAAAGAAATCCTGTATTTCTTCCTCTTTGAATTGTGTTATTGCAGTGGAATCAAAAATGCACCTTATTCATCATAAATAAGGTGCATTATACTCATTTATTGTATTAACCTGTTCGTATAACACCTCTAATATACATAAACCATTCTTCCGATTCTTGCCGCAAGGGGTCTTGACCAGAGCCACTTGTTCGTGGCGCTGTCGTCAAAATAAAACACTGCGCCATTTGACGGATCACTGCCATGAAGAGCTTCATATGCAGCCTGCTTTGCACTCTCGGAAGCGGGTTTATTTATCCATCCGTTTTCAACCGGTGTAAACTGATAATATCCATAGGATTTTTCATATACCACACCGCTTATTGTATTCGGGAAGCGGGAATCGTTCACCCTGTTAACAACAACACCGCCTACACCTACTTTTGCGTTATATGGTTCACTTTCCGCCTCGGCTGTTATCAGTCTGGCCAAAAGATCCGCATCACTTGTATTGTAAGATATAACACCTTTATTTGCCGATCCGGTTTGAGCAGCTTTCGGCACCAAGAGCTTCTGACCGGGATAAATATTGTTATCCCACTTATTATTTGCCTTCCTTAATGAATTAAGTGTTATACCGTATCCTTTTGCAATCAGGTAAAGAGAATCTCCGCTAACCACCGTATGTGTGCCGGAAGGAACACTCAGCTTCTGGCCGGGGTATATTACCGTACCTGAAAGATTGTTGTCCTTCATCAGGGCGCCGCTTGTCGTACCAAACAGGTTGCCTATGGTGTAAAGAGAGTCCCCCTGCGTAACTGTGTAGGTAGCCGCATATGCGGCAGTTGATGACAGAAATAAAGATAAAATGAAACACGCAAAAAATGCTTTTACCTTCTTTGAAGCAAACATATTATTTTCCTCCTTTATGCCTTCGGGGTTAGTTGACGGGTTAGGGTTAAGAGGTCCCCTTCCAAAAAAGCAATCAGTAAACCAAAATCATACTATAGTGTCCGTTTATGTTTTTGATTCCTGTTTTTCTGTTTTCAGATTCACCCCAGAATACCATATCCCCCGTACTCCAATTGGAGATTCGGCGTTTTTTACATTCTAACAGGCTTCCGGGACAAGATCTATGCTAAATTTGTGGTATTGGAGGCAAGTTATGGTGAAAATTCTTATCCGGCTAACAAACAATGGCGTAAAACTATGATTTATTTCTGATATATTTCAAACTGATGCTTGGATTGCTGGTTTTTATTGAACGGATTTCAAATTGTTTCAGGGAACATACAAAAGGGGTTAGTTTTGAATATCCGTAGTTTCTGGTGTCAAAGTCGGGATAACGTTTATTCAGAATACTTCCCAACTCCCCTAAAAATGCCCATCCGTCTTCATCTGAAATTTCCGTAATAATTGTTTTAATCGTTTCAATCAACTCATCAATACTTGTCATGCCGGCTTCAGTTCCTTCCTGTTTCTCTTTTACACCTGAAAACTCAGCCGGTTTTGAAGCCATTGAGGCCAATACCTCAAGGTACTTGAATTTTTCACATGCCGAGATGAATGGCATAGGGGTTTTCTTTTCCCCCATGCCGACAACGTACATGCCCGCTTCTCTTAAACGTGCCGCTAATTTTGTGAAATCACTGTCACTGGATACAATGCAGAAACCATCAACATTACTTGAATACAATATATCCATGGCATCTATAATCAAAGCGGCATCAGTAGAGTTTTTCCCTGTGGTATAACTATACTGCTGTATCGGACTAATGGAATAATCCAGCAAGACATTCTTCCATGAAGCCAACTGGGGTTTTGTCCAGTCCCCGTAAATTCTTTTATAGGTTGGAGTCCCATGATTTGAAATTTCATCAAAAATATATTTTATGTATTTCTCCGATACATTGTCGGCATCAATTAATACGGCAATCTTCTTATCGTTTTCCATTTGTATCCTCCTATCTCTTAAACACCTTTTAAGTTTTTACAAGCCAAATAATCCAAATAGCCTGCTGATGAACTCCATTTGTTCACCGCTAAGACCATATCCGATCAGTATATACATGAATGCTATAACCGCGAGCCCCGGTGAAAATGCCAGGATCACCGGCAGCATCCTGCCCCTTCCCGCTGCTTTTATTTCTTCCCTTCTGCGAGACGTGTTTTTTACAAACGCATATATCAACCCTGCCAAAGCTGCTCCGCAAAACATAATGCTTATTATCCAGACAATAATAACTACGGTAAGCTGAAAATCCGGTATGCTCTCAAGCATACCAAAATAATCATTAATATACGTTTCACCGCTCTCAATACCGGCAATATCCAAAGGAGCTAATTTTCGGGCAAAGAAGCTGATAAGCACGGCAAGTGAGTTATTTGCAAAGTGGGCAAACATTCCTCCGTATAATGAGTTGGTACGGTATACAATAAAACCGATCAGAATTCCCAACAGGAACGTTCCAATAAACCTTTGAAAATCCATATGGAATAGCCCGAATAATATGCCTGTTATAAAAATGGATAAAAAAGTTCCAAACCTTTCAAGACTTCTTTGAATAACACCCCGGAACAAAATTTCTTCACAGATCCCCGCTGAACTCCCTATGACAAGTACACCGATCAAAGCCTGGTAACCGCTTGTGGCAACCGGTATTGACGGCAGAATAACCTGGCCGAAAATACTCTTTATAAGCCAAAGGTTAAATATATTCAATACGTTTACTATCCATAATGAAAACAACATCATAAAGAGAATAATAAAAAGGTTGAGAAAGCTAATAGAATTAAGCCTCAGCACCCTCCGTATATCATATTTTTTAGAAGCCAGAAATAAAACCGGCGGTAACAGTATCAGAATAAACTCGGTTATGAGAATGCCTGAATAAAACTCTCTTTTTTGAACAAACGAACCTACGGTTATAAGTAAAACTGATACAAGGGAATATATAAGGCCGGCTAAAACCAGACCGGGTTTTTCTATTGTATTATCTACTTGATTTTCTGCGTTTAGCATTCGGCGACCTCCTGAATTCTTTCTGCCTTATTTATATATCGGCTTTACCCGGCTTATGCTTATTAATCCAATAAGTCATCATGTTGAATAATGGTCTTCATTTATTCTTTCATACTTCTGCACATCTTTCAATATGCTTACAAAAATTTAATACCAAATTAATACAAACCTTTAAGGTAACCCTCTCAATCTACAGCTCTGCAAACTTCAGAAACACCGGCCTTGAAAGCCGGTGTTTCTGGTATTTGTTATTTAAAATGAGTAAGCCTGTAAGCCGGGTTCTGTATTGGATGATCATCTATCTAGGCCAGGTATTACTACATGGCTCAAGCCACCCTTGAGGACTGGCGGGCTACCATAATGTCCTCTTATGCGGTGTTGCTCCGGGTGGGGTTTACAGAGCGTTCCCTGTCGCCAGAGAACCGGTGAGCCCTTACCTCCCCTTTCCACCCTTACCTTTTGGAAGCATAGCTTCTGAAAGGCGGTTTATTTCTGTTGCACTTTCCTTCAAGTCACCTTGACCGGGAATTACCCGGCACCCTGCCCTGCGGAGCCCGGACTTTCCTCGTGTACGGCCTTTCGGCATGCACACGCGATCATCTGGCTTACTCATAATTAAGACTATTGGTTGTACGCTTCACACGGATTACAGATCACAGTCACCTGAAATCAAATATATCCTTACCGTAATGCTCAATGATTATAACATCTTTGAACCTTTTTTTCAATATATCAGAAATTACCTGTATAAACAGTTTTTCGGTATGATAATGTCCCGCGTCTACCGTAAATATCCCTGCTTCCTCCAACTCCTGCGCATCGTGGTATTCCAAATCGCCTGTTACCAGTGCGTCCGCTTTTTTTTGCAGCAATGCCTTTATATCACCGTCAAAACTGCCGCAGAAAACCGCAACCCTGTTAATGACGTCTTTCCGGTTTCCAACCGTTCTTACATTGGGAGCTTGCAGCCTGTTTTTTACATATTGGACAAACTCATCGGTTTTCATGCTTTTTTTAAGATTCCCCACTCTTCCAAGACTATATTCATATCCTTTTTTTTCCATACGGTACATATCATATGCCGCTTCCTCATATGGATGGGCTTCCAGCATGCTTTTAACCACATCATTCAGCCTGTGCTCGGGAACAACGGTCTCCAGACGGTATTCATCAACCGTTTCCAGTTCACCCTGTTTTCCGACATATGGATTTGTTCCCTTCAGCGGTTTAAAGGTTCCTATTCCTTTCACAGAGAATCCACAATCACTGTAGTTTCCAATCCATCCGGCACCCGCTTTATATACTGCGTCCTGCACCTTTTCAAGACTTTCTGCGGGAATAAAGACAACCAGCTTATATAACGCTTCCCGAAAGTGTAAATTTAAACCTGATATATGCAAAAGGTCAAGTTTTTTTGCAAGGTATTCGTTCAGACCCTTTCCCGCTGCGTCAAAATTGGTATGGGCTGCATACACGCAGATATCTTCCCGGATGCAATCGGCCAGCATGGCGCCTTTCCCAAACCCGGTGTGAATTTGCTTCATCGGCTTGAACAATATCGGATGATGGGATATGATAAATTGGGCTTTTTCCTTAATGGCGGTTTTCAACGCTTCCTGGGAAAAATCAAGACATATCAGCACTTTTTCAATTTCCTTTTCAGGATTGCCCCATTGCAGCCCGGAATTATCATACTCTTCCTGTAAAAACAGCGGTGCTTCCAGCTCCAGAAAAGCAATAATATCCTCACATTGCATATAATCACATCCTTATATGACTTTTCTCATCTATCATATCATAGTCTTGCGGCTATTTAACACTTTTTATCATCAAAAATAATCGGCATAGGCTTTTTTCATCTGCTCAAGCAACCGCTTTTCCTGCATATAAGCTTCTTTGTCCTTTTGAATGGAGCTTGCTATTCCGTTAACAATTTTGGTGTGTCTTCTTATTCTTTTTTCTAAATACTCCTTTAGCAGGGGATCTTTATTTTCAAACAATTTTTTGCCGATATGGAGATATAAATCTTCTGCCTGTCGGCTTACTCCGTCGTAGGAAGCCTTTATAACCACATATATCCTTCGGTCATCCCGAACCAGAGACTCGGTTTCAATACGGAATCCTTTATGTAAAAGGTATTTGCGAAGAACCTCTTCGGTATACACCGGCTGCAATATAATTGATTCGGCCCTTTTCACAACTTCAACAGAGCTGTCAATTATTCCGGCAATCACCACACCACCCATTCCGGCTATAATAAAAGAATCGCATTCCCCGCCCCTTATGGGTTTTATGCCATCCCCCATGCGAAGGTCAATCCTGTCCTCCAAATGATATTTTTTTATATTCCTGCCGGCCTTTAACAGAGGACCTTTCCGGATATCCGTGGCAATAACTTTCGAACACGCTCCGGTCTGAACCAAAAATATGGGAATATACGCATGATCGGTTCCGATATCTGCCGGCCTCTTAAATTCCTGTGCCATATATGCAATTTTTAAAAGTCGCTCTTTTAGGCGTATCATTTCATACCTCATTTTTTCGTTTATCTGCCAAAACCCGTTCGTATCATTAAGTTATTTTATCAAAAAGAGATGGATAACTATTATCCATCTCCCTGTCTGGTGGGCCTTCAGGGACTCGAACCCCGGACCAACCGGTTATGAGCCGGTTGCTCTGACCAACTGAGCTAAAGGCCCTTATGGCTCCCCAAGTTGGACTCGAACCAACGACCCTGCGGTTAACAGCCGCATGCTCTACCAGCTGAGCTATTGAGGAACGTTAAAACATAGCGCAAGTTATATTATACTGTCCATTTGATATTTGGTCAAGAGGTAATTTTGTTCCATTATTTTTTAGTATAACCCTTTATTACTATTCAATGTACGCTTGTCGAATTGCATGCCAAAACACAGGAGCTAAAGTGCCTGCCTTACGCGTTTTGTGTGCTTTGCGCCGTTATATAAGTTGAATTAAATAATTTGAGGATACGGATGTTATGCTGAGTGTTAGCGAAGGATCTTATTCATCCCACATGAGAAGATTCTTCGCTTCACTCAGAATGGTACAAAAACTTGGTCAACTTATATAGCGTTTACTTTTATAGAATAAATCAGTTTCTTTGCAGAATATGCAAAGAACTGATATGATAATTCTTATATACTGCTATAGTAATACCTGTAATATCACTTTTCAGTTACGGGTGCAAAAAGTATATCGGCATCCGGATTAACAAGGTATTGGCAATTGAAATCCGGCAGATTATATGGTTTACATCCGGGCAGGATAGTTAGGGTAAAAAAGCTGAGAGAGGTGTTTTCCATGAATAAAAATGTTTTGGGGTTTGGAATCATTGGCTGCGGTACTATTTCTAGCTGGCATGCCAATTCAATTTTAAAAATTGAAGGCGCACGGCTTACTGGAGTGACGGATGTAAGCACAGAGTCAAGGGAAGCTTTTGCCCGGAAGTTTAACACAAAAGCATATGACTCTTTGGAGGATTTGCTTACAGATGAAGATATTGATGTGGTTTCCATATGCACCCCAAGTGGTTTGCATGAAGCTCTGGCGGTTAAGGCCGCCAATGCAGGGAAGCATATCATAACCGAAAAGCCTATGTCCATCACCCTTCAGGAGGCTGATAATATAATACGGGCCTGTTATGAGAATAAAGTAAAAATGGCGGTAATATCCCAGCTAAGGTTCACGGATGCCTGTCAGAAGCTTAGAACTGCCGTATCCGGAGGTTTACTAGGCAAGATTGTTTCCGGTGATATATATATGAAATTCTACCGGTCACAGGAATATTATGATAAAGGCAACTGGAGGGGCACATGGAAAATGGACGGCGGCGGCGCCCTCATGAATCAAGGCATACATGGCATTGATTTGCTTCAATATATCATGGGCCCGGTTAAATCCGTTTTTGCCCATTCAAAAACCCTGGCAAGAAATATTGAGGTGGAAGATACCGCGGCAGCCCTGCTTGAATTTGAAAGCGGGGCTTTGGGAGTTATCCAGGGTACCACCTCAATTTATCCTGGTTTTCCACGAAGACTTGAAATAAACGGAGATAAAGGAACCATTGTATTGGAAGAGGATAGCATTGTATCGTGGGATATTATGGGGCACGATACCGATCCAATGTTAACTCTTGAGCGTACAAAAAACGGCACGGCCAGTAACCCGTCCGATTTTGGCCTGGAAGGACACATCAGGCAGATATCTGATATGGTTGATGCGATTAGAAATAACCGGAAACCAATTGTAGATCAATATGAAGGAAGAAAACCACTGGAAATTATAATGGCAATTTATGAATCATCGAAAACCGGCCGGATTGTTTATTTGAAGTAATCAGACGCATACTTTAGGAGAAAACCGCGTCTGAAGCTTTATTTAATATATCATACAACATTTATACTTTCAGTAAATAAAATACAGGTGAGGATTGATAATGAGATATTACATTATAACCGATATGGAAGGTGTCAGCGGCGTTGTTGATTTCGATGATTATGGTTCCAGGTCAAGCCCGTATTATGAAAAAGCAGTGCGCCTTACCACCCTTGAAGTTAACGCGGCTATCGAGGGCATACTGAGTACCGGAAATCACGAAATTATTGTTTGTGACGGTCATGGCGCAGGTGCAATTGATATTGAACTGCTCCACAAGGATGCCGAATTGATATTTGGCAAGAATCTCAGATTGTCATTTGAGATGGATGACGGCCGGTATGACGGCTTACTGATGGTTGGGCAGCACGCCATGCAAGATGCCGCAGGCGCAAATCTGGGCCACACCTTTGAACATGTTAATATTAAGTCGCTGACAATTAACGGCATATTGATGGGAGAGGCGGGAGTAAACGCTTTACGTGCGGGAGCTTATGATGTTCCGACTATTTTTTTAAGCGGAGACATCGCAGCCTGTTCCGAAATAGAAAAAATTATTCCCGGAATAACCACATGCGCCGTAAAACGAGGCATCAGCACGACCAGCGCGGTATGCCTGCAGCCGGACAAGGCAAGAGAGAAAATAAAGGCAAGTGTGAGAAAAGCTGTTTCAAGTATGGACAGAATAAAACCATATCAACTTAAGCCACCCTATGAAGCAGTGTTTGATTTTTTTAATGCCGATCGTCTCAAACGCTATAAGGGTAAAAATTATTGCAGAATACTCCCCGATAATAAAGTCTGTATATATTCCGATGAAATTAAACCGCTTTTGCTGGAAAGATTGTGGGGATTGTAATATAAAACAAAGCTTGTTCCGCAGAATGTCAAAAAAAGCTGAAGCTTTGCGCCTCAGCTTTTTAATATTTGCTACATTATTATCTAAAACAGGATACCTATTTGGGTCTCTTATCGATAACCCTCTTTGCTTTCCCTTCACTTCTCTCAATTCTTTTAGGCTCAACAAGCCGTACCTTGCAGGTTAAGCCCAGCGTACTTTCGATGTTGCTCCGAATTTTTTGTTCGGCTTTCTCTACCTGACGCACCTCATCGGAAAACATCTCGGGGGTCATTTCCACTTGAACCTCAAGGTTATCCAGCGTACCAACCCTGTCTACAACCAACTGGTAGTGCGGTGTGGTTAAGCCTAATTCAAGAAGAACGCTTTCTATCTGTGAAGGATATACATTGACACCGCGGATAATCAGCATGTCGTCGCTCCGTCCCGTTACCTTGCCCATTCTGACCTGGGTTCTGCCGCAAGGGCATTTTTCATCGGTCAGCCTGCAGATATCCCTTGTCCTGTAACGGATAAGCGGCAATGCTTCCTTTGTGATACAGGTGAATACCAGTTCTCCTTCGGCGCCCATGGGAAGAACTTCTTCGGTAACCGGATCGATAATTTCAACCATAAAATGATCTTCCTGTATATGAAGGCCTACTTGATGCTCACACTCGATGGAAACACCCGGACCTATAATTTCCGAAAGACCATATATATCTATCGCAAGAATACCCAGTGCGTCCTCTATTTCCTTCCGCATCGCCTCAGTCCATGGTTCAGCTCCGAAAACCCCCGCCTTGAGGCTTAAATCTTTTTTCGGATCAATGCCCATCTCTTTCATGGTTTCAGCCAGATAAAGAGCGTAGGACGGTGTGCAGGTGAGAATGTTGGAGCCGAAATCCTGCATAATTTCAATTTGTCTCTTTGTATTTCCGCCGGAAACAGGAATAACCGTAGCGCCTATTTTTTCAGCCCCGTAATGGACGCCAAGACCACCTGTAAAGAGGCCATATCCGTATGCTACATGGACAAAGGAACTTTTTTCGGTTCCCGCGGCAACCAATGAACGGGCACATACTTCTGCCCAGGTTCCAATATCATTGGCCGTATATCCCACTACCGTTCTCTTTCCGGTTGTACCGGTAGACGCGTGAATTCGCACCACTTCCTCCATCGGAACGGCAAAAAGCCCGTATGGATAAGTATCTCTTAAGTCCTGCTTATAAGTAAATGGAAGCTTTTGAAGATCCTGCGCCGTTTTAATATCTTCCGGTATAATTCCCCTGTCCTTCATTTTTTGCCGGTAGTGCGCAACATTGGAGTATACCCTTTGAACCGTATTTTTCAGTCTCTCACTCTGTAGATTTAATAGCTTTTCCCTTTCCATGCACTCATATTCAGCATTCCAAATACCCATACTGGTTCCTCCAATCATTCAGGTGTGATTATAACAAATGTTTGTATCCTTTAAAAACTTATGCTTTATACCGTTCTCTTATCATACCTGGATAGTCACGCTCAATTCCGGCATGTATCCCCCATTTGATATCCTGTATCAAAAGCCTTCAGATTCAAAGCCACAAATCTTTCCTTTACTGTCTCCCGGATGGCCTCATGCCATATATCTTCCGGTATTCCGGTGTTCTTCGCCATCAGGCCAAGCATCACGATGTTCAACGCTTTAATGTTGCCCAGCTCCTTTGCTTTCCCCAGTGCGTTAACAACACAAACATGGTGATACCGGGACGTGATTTTCTCTATGATATCGTCGGGATACCTGGCCGTGCCGATAATAACGGGCATGGGATCAATTCTTTGGTCATTGATGATGATTGCTCCGTCTTTTTTTGCGTATTCAACCCAACGGAGGGCTTCCAGTTTCTCAAAGCATAACAGAATGTCGGCTTCGCCTTTTTCAATGATCGGTGAATCAACCTTGTCGCCAATCCTGACATAGGTGATGACACTTCCGCCGCGCTGTGCCATCCCGTGAACCTCTGACACTTTAACATCATACCCTGCCTTTACTGCGGCTGTGCCCAGTACCCTGCTGGTTAGAAGGGTTCCCTGACCCCCTACTCCTACAATCATTATTGAAACGTTACGCATTGCCGTCACCTGCCTTCTCCAAAGCACCGAACTTGCAAACCTTCATGCACAAATCGCAGCCGACGCATAAAGCGTTGTTTATGGTTATACCCTCCCCGGTGTCTACAATGGCGGGGCACCCAAGACGCATACAAACCTTGCAGTATTTGCACTTCTCATTTTTTACTTGCACCAGCCCTTTATAATTCACGGATTTCAGCAATGCACATGGCCTTTGCGCTATAATAACCGAAGGTTCGTCAGATGCAATTTCTTCTTTTACGGCTTTATCAAACTCATCCAGTTCAAAAGGATCGCAAACCCGTATCCTGTCCACGCCGATTGCCTGACAAAGCTTTACAAGATCAACCTGCCGGGTGGGTTCTCCCTTAATGGTGAAACCTGTTGCCGGATTCTGCTGGTGTCCGGTCATTCCGGTAATGGAATTATCCAGTATAATAACAGTGGAAGCTCCTTTATTATATACAATATCAATCAGTCCTGTTATCCCGGAATGAATAAAGGTAGAATCCCCGATGACCGCAACCGTTTTCCGACGCAGTTCCTTTCCCCCGGCTTTTTCCATGCCGTGTGCCATGCTCACGCTGGCTCCCATGCATACACAGGTATCCATAGACTCTAACGGCGGTAACGCTCCGAGGGTATAGCATCCGATGTCTCCCGAAACCACCAGTTTGTTCTTTTTCAATGTATAAAACACACCGCGATGAGGGCACCCCGGGCAAAGAACCGGAGGCCTGACAGGAACCTCAGCATCCATACCCGCACTCTCTTCGGGCACATCCAGAATTTTATTCCTGATAAGGCTTGCGCTGTATTCCCCAACCAACGGCAGCTTATTCTTGCCGGTACATTCTATTCCCATTTGTTTGAGAAATTCCTCTATCAGCGGATCCAGTTCTTCAATGACGTAAAGTGCCTTAACCCGAGAGGCAAACTCCATCATTAATTTTTCGGGCAGCGGATATATCATGCCCAGCTTCAGGAAGGATACCTCTCCAAATGCTTCTTTTGAATACTGGTAAGAGATCCCGCCGGTTATAACCCCGATATTCCCGCTTCCCCGGATTATCCGGTTCAGGTTTGTTCTGTCGGCATACCCGGCCAGATTTTTCATGCGTTCTTCAACTATAGCATGACGCTTTCTGCCCATGGCAGGCATCATGACATATTTGTTAAAATCTTTTTGATAAGGTTTTACCGGACACTCCTTCCTGTGGCCTGTCTCAACCAGGCTCTGAGAGTGGGAAATACGGGTGGAAAGCCTGATGAAAACGGGTGTGTCAAACTCCTCACTCATTTCAAAGGCCTTCATGACATAATCCTTGCATTCCTGGCTGTCGGAAGGCTCCAGCATCGGTACCTTGGACGCCCTGGCATAATGACGGCTGTCCTGCTCGTTCTGCGAGCTGTGCATTCCGGGATCATCGGCAACACATATCACCAGTCCGCCGTTAACCCCGGTGTATGATACGGTAAATAAAGGATCTGCGGCAACATTAAGCCCTACATGCTTCATTGAGCAAATAGCACGCGCTCCCGCAACTGACGCGCCAATGGCAACCTCCAGGGCAACCTTTTCGTTCGGAGCCCATTCCGAATAAATTTCATCATAGGCGGCAATATATTCGGTGATTTCGGTACTGGGTGTACCGGGATAGGCCGAAGCAACTGTAACTCCCGCTTCATACGCTCCGCGTGCGATAGCCTCGTTGCCCAGCATCAAACTTTTCATTTATTATCTCTCCTCACAAAACGTCGGTTATACTATTAACCATTACGTAAATCAATCACACGTTTGGCTTTACCTGTTGTTCTTTCTATGGATTTCGGTTCAACCAGCTTAACTTTAGCATCAATCTGCAAAACCGTTCTTAAGTTATGTTTTACTTTGCTTTCAAGTTCCTCAAGCTCACGGTAATGTTCCAGCTTGCTTGCATCTGCCAGTTCCACCTGAACCTCTATTCTGTCCATATATCCTTCTTTATTAACAATAATCTGATAGTGGGGACCGATTTCCTTCATACCGACAAGTACGCTTTCTATCTGCGACGGAAATACGTTCACACCACGGATAATAAGCATGTCATCGGTTCGGCCCTTCACTTTCTTCATTCTTACGGTGGTTCTTCCGCAGCTGCAGGGTTCGGGATCCAGTTCGGTTACATCCTTTGTTCTATATCTGAGCATTGGAATGCCTTCCTTTGTAAGTGTGGTTAAAACCAATTCACCTTCCTGTCCATAATCCAATGCTTTCAATGTTTCCTTATCAACTACTTCCGGATAAAAATTGTCTTCACTGATATGCATTCCGCATTGGCTTGTACATTCTCCCGAAACACCGGGTCCTGTAATCTCACTTAAGCCATAATTCTCGGTTGCAAGTATTCCCCACCTGCTTTCAATCTCCTGACGCATTTCAGGCGTGTGACCTTCGCCGCCAAAGAGACCCAGCCGGAGTTTTAACCTGTTCTTGCCAACCCCCATCTCCTGTGCTACCTCGGCAAGGTATAACGCATAGGATGGAGTACTGACAAGAACGGTGGAACCAAAATCCTCCATAAACATGAGCTGCCGTTCGGAATTACCCGAAGACATCGGGATGACAGCCATACCAATTCGTTCAAGCCCATAATGAAGACCGAAACCGCCTGTAAACATTCCGTACCCGAAAGCTATCTGTGCCACATCCTCATCGGTTCCCCCCGCAGCCATGGCAAAACGGGCGACACTCTCGGTCCACATATCCATATCCGCCCTGGTATATCCCACAACAATGGGTTTTCCGGTGGTTCCCGAAGATGCATGGAGACGGACTATCTTTTTCATAGGCACCGCAAACAAATCAAAGGGATAATTATCTCTTAAATCATCCTTTGTTGTAAAAGGAATTTTTTCTATATCCTGAAGACATTGAAGGTGTTCCGGTTTTAACCCGATCCCGTCAAACCGTTTTTTATAGAAAGGAACATTTTTATAGGCATAATTGACAATATGTTTTAAACGCTCCAGCTGTAATTCCTGCATATCCTTCCGTGCTTTACATTCTATTTCTTTGTTCCATATCATGACCTCACCGCTTTCCGGCCCGGAAAACCCAGACCCCTTCCATGCTACTTACTCATTTTTTCTCATTGCAGAATCAGATGTTAAATGCCTCTCCAGCAATTTTTGTCCGCCATACTCCCTGCCATACTGTACATGAGCCTGTTTTTGCTTCGCCCAAAAATGGTATGCACAAGAAAGCATAATAGATGTTGAATTTCAAATTCAACATCTATTATATATTATACATAAATAACCCGTCATGTAAATAGAAGATACAAGAAATCAATCACGGATAAGGCGTTGTGTGTAACAGGTCATAGGTATTACCTCTGACACGTTTACTTTAGTGAAACTGCTGTAACGCCTGTTTCGCCTTCTCCGTATTTGCCCAGGCGGAATGAGGATACATGGGCGTGGGTTTTTATATATTCATGAATTCCTTTTCTTAACGCACCTGTTCCCTTACCGTGGATAATCCATACTTCGTGCAGCCCTGCCATTACTGCGTCATCGATATATTTATCAACCTTATCCATAGCTTCCTCAATATTGTGTCCTCTGATATCCAGTTCGGGGCGGATTGCGTTTGCTTTTACCCCTGTAACCCTTGAGGATTGTATGGTACTTGTCATTTCCTCCTGTTCATCCAACAAACGGAGTTGTGTAATATGAACCTTTATTTTCATTATCCCAGCCTGTATCTGTACTTCCCCGTCTTTGTCAGGAATATCAAGCACTGTACCCTTTCTGTTCAGATTCAGGATCATCACCGTATCTCCTGCTTTCAAATTTTTCGGAGGATTCGCATATCCCTTTCTGGGAAGAACCGATTCCGCCATCTGTTGATCCAGTTCGTTAATTTTCTGCCGGATGCTTTGCTTTACAGCTATCTTATCCTGCTCCCGAATCATTTCATGCTGTGCTTTTTCCAGTTCCTTCAGCCTTTCCAGAATATCATCGGCTTCCCGTTTTACTTCAAGCAGAATTTTCCTGGCATCCTGCCGCGCCCCCTGAAGAATGGATTCTTTTTCTCTTTCGGTTTTCCTTTTCTCCTCCTGGGATAATTCCTGCAGCCTCTCAATTTCCCGTTTATTCTTCTCAGCCTGTTCCCGTTCCTTCTCGGATGCCGCACGGTTTTTCTGAATATCCGATAAAAGCTCCTCGAACTGAATATCCTCTCCTGTCAGGAAGTTTCTGGCCTGTTTAATAATATTGTTTTCCAGTCCCAATCTTTTTGAAATGGCAAAAGCATTGCTTCTTCCCGGAATACCAACCAGAAGCCTGTAAGTTGGCCTAAGGGTTTCCACGTCAAATTCACAGCATGCATTCTGAACACCCGCGGCCGACATGGCGTATAATTTTAACTCACTGTAGTGTGTTGTCGCCATCGTCCTGATTTGCCTTTTCGTCAGTGTGTCCAGTATGGCCGTCGCAAGAGCCGCTCCCTCAACAGGATCCGTTCCCGCTCCAAGCTCATCAAACAAAACCAGGGAATCTCCGTCAACCTCTTTCAGAATTTGCACAATATTGATCATATGGGATGAAAAAGTGCTGAGGCTCTGTTCAATACTCTGCTCATCCCCAATATCCGCGAAAATCTTCCTGAAAACACACATTTCACTGTTTTCATCGGCCGGAACATGAAGACCTGCCTGAGCCATAAGAACAAAGAGTCCCGTGGTTTTCAAAGTTACCGTCTTCCCCCCCGTATTCGGCCCGGTAATAACCATTGTGGAAAACGTTTCCCCCAGGTTTATATCTATTGGTACAACCGATTTCGGATCGATCAGCGGATGCCTTCCTTTTTTTATTACAATGCGTCCGCTTGTGTTCAGTTCCGGTTCGGTCCCTTTCATATCCAGGCTTAACCGTGCCTTCGCAAAGGCAAAATCGATATGTGCCAAAAGAGTTACATTTTCATAAAGAAGCCCGGCGATATCGGCAACCTCCGCGGATAGTTCCAATAAAATACGTTCAATTTCCTGCTCTTCCTTGTTTTTAAGCTGCCGGATTTCATTATTCGCTTCAACCACAGCCATAGGCTCAATAAAAATGGTTGCCCCACTGGATGACATATCATGCACGAGGCCCGGAATTTGGGCACGGTGTTCCTGCTTTACCGGAACAACATATCTGTCTCCGCGCAGGGTAACCACTGCGTCCTGCATATATTTCCTGTTCTGTGACGAACGGATGATACCGTTCAGCTTCTCCTTTATGGAATCCTGCATATGGCGGATATTCCGGCGTATGGAAGCAAGACAGGGACTGGCATAATCGGACAGGGTATCCTCCGATTCGATTGACTGGTTCAGCCTGTCTTCAAGGGTACGATTTGTGCCGAGACTTCCGCATAATAAAAAAATTGTGTTATTTTCCGACAATTCCATCCTGTCCTGGATAAGATAATCCTTTAGATTTCGGGAAACGCGGAGAACATCGGCTGCCTTCAAAAGCTCTCCGGGATTCAGCATCCCGCCCGCTTCGGCCCTTCGGACAAGATAACGGATTTCATGAATACCCGCCAGAGGCGGAGAGCCTTTTCTGAGAATACAGGTTACGGCATCGGTTGTTTCTTTCTGAACCTGCTCGGCCTGTTCAATATCCGTAAAAGGCTCCAATTCCAAAGCCATATCCTTGCCCAGCTGACTGGAGGCCCGGTCTTTCAGCCTTTCCAATATCTTATTATATTCCAATACCCTGAATACCTTTTCTGTCATCGCTAATCCTTTCCATAATATATGGCACGCTTTATCTTTTGTCTCACCGCTTCAGGCTGCATGCATATTATATCACAGCAGCCCAGTCAGTAAAAGGTAATTGTCTCAAGGCTTATAGTTTTACATTTAAACCGGTCGCTACGCTTTTATCGGCGGCAAAAGCTATCAAACTTGCTCTCAAGCCATCCTCCACGGTTGATATCGGTTTGATGCCGCTCCCGATGCATTTGAGAAACTCCGATACTACAGTATAGTCACCTCCTCCATGGGGATCCAGATCGCCCAATTCTACGATTTCAGTTTCATTGGACCAATAATCCGTATATTTAATAATACCCTCTTCCAGAGACCCCTCAAGGTACCCGTCAGTACCGTGGATCAATATATCACGCCCGTGTTTTCCGCTCATGGCCACAGCAGTAAAAATGCCATGGCTCCCATCGGCAAAACGGATATTGACTGTTTGATGATCATATACATCTGCATCGGAATGGAAAACGCATTTCCCAATCCCTGCTGAGGTTGCATCGAAATAGGCTGTGCCATTTATATTTTTCAATGAATCAACGCCGATGTCTCTCCATGGACATTTATCAAGATCGCATTCGGCACAGAGCAAAGGCGTGTTCTTATGACAGGAAAACCCAATCCCGCCGAGAGAGAATACCTCACAGGGAGAAGCTTGATTTTCCATCATCCAGCACATAAGATCAATGTCATGGCAGCACTTTTCATTGATAAACCCTCCCGTATATTTCTTCAGTCTGTGCCATAATCTCTTGAATGCCGTACCATGCTGAAGTGTCATCCTTTCGTTCATTTGTATTACCAGAATTTTACCCAGCTTCCCTGACTTAACTATCTGCTTTATTCTTTGATAAAAGGGGGAGTATCTTAAGACAAAACCTACCTGTACTATTTTATCCGTTGTTATTGAAATGTTATAAATATCCTTGCAATCCTCCGGTGTTGTGGCAATGGGTTTCTCAAGGAATACATGAAATCCTGAACCGATAGCTTTTCTGAAAAGATCCAGATGCGTCCACTCAGGCGTCATCATAAAAAGTATATTTACCTCTTCCGGGGATGTATGTTCCAAAGCTTCTTCCAGAGAACAGTATAATGGAATATCATTTATTCCGGCCTCTTTCAATCTATACCTTATGGCATCATGGCCTTCAACATAATTATCCACTATAGCCGCTACTTCCCTCCCTATTTTTGTAACGAGCATCCGGATGAAAAAAATACCTCTTGATCCTCCTCCCAGAACAATAATTTTACCTCCATTACAGTTTATACTCATCATTTTCCCCTCTAAAACATTCTATTTACCAAATTTCCACTCATACCCCTGCTATACAGGCGGGGGATAAACCTCTTTATAAACAGCAGATTTAATCCCCCGACTAAAAGGGTGTATGTAAACATCAAAATCACTCGTTGAATATTTTGGGCACATCTTAAAGCACAGCCCGGAGATATTGCATCTCCGGGCTGTTTTCTTTATAGGCAGGAATTTATCTGCCTGCTTTGAATTCTTCAAACTGCCTGTTGTATTCAGCCAGAACATCCTGAAGTCCGGCGTTGTTCCATATTCTCAGCTGTTCCTCAATTGCGGCGTCAACATCGCCGGCAAGACCCAAATTCAACATATTGTATATGTCCGATCCGGCTGCACTAAGCTTCGTCCATTCATTATCGCATTTCGTAGAATCAAAAATAAATCCGGTTGAATCTCCGAAAGGCTTGCACTCGGCATTGAATTTTTTAAGATTCTCATACTTATTGGGGTCTTCTCCCTTAAAAAGATAGTTTTCAAACTGATTGCCCACCATCCAGAGAGAATTCGGTTGTATCCATCCCGACTTGGTTCCGTTTTCGGTAGCAGGCGCATAGTCGATAGTGTTGTCGTCAATCTTGACATAGTGCGTGTTTTCAATGCCATAGTTCACCAGAGTCAGCAAGTTCCTGTCATAATAGAAATAGTCATAAAACATCAAAACCCTTTCAGGTTTTTGACAAGTCGTAGGTATGGCCATCATGGAGCCTGTTGTATCTCCCGACGGAACAACAGCATCGGTAAGCTCGACCTGTACCCAATCAACACCGGGGGTATTCATAGCAAATTCCTTATCTTTACCGGGTTTGAGCTGCAAATGCGTCGCGAATACTTTTCCCGCCTTCAGATCCGGCGTTACATCCTGAACCGATATGGCATCCTGCCTGATAAAGCCGGCATCGCTGTATCTCTTTGCGACCCTCCATATTTCAACGGCTTCAGGAATATCGAACATCGTGACCCATTTGGTCCCATTCATCGGATATTTAATCCACATACTGTTTGACCAGTTGCCATAGCAAGCATTTATATTGCTTATTTCATCATTTCCGCAGGTGCCGAGGGGGTAGACGCCCGGTTCATTATCCTTTATGGTTTGAAGCAATGGTTCGAGGTCCGCATATTTCTTTATTGAACTCAGGTTAAAATTGTACTTGTCAACAAGCGCCTTATTCAGAAGCACACCGCCCTGTCTTCCCACTTCTTTGTTGCAGGCCAGATGGTACAGCTTGCCGTCGACCTTTGCACCCTCCAGGAAAGGAGTAGCTCCAAGCACTTCTTTGGCATGGGGCGCATACTTGCTCAGCATTTCGTCTGTGATCTCCTGAACCAAACCGTTCCTGGCCACCTCGAAATAAACCGTAAGCCATGAACACGAGAAAAACAGATCGACTTTTTCACCGGACTGCAGGATAGTCTGTATTTTCTGGTTATATTCTGATAACGGGAAGGTAATAATATCTACCGTCGTATTGATTTTATCCTTCAGATATTTGCCTATCTCCGCCTCTACCAGCTTTTCGTCCGGTTCGGTACCGTTCCCCCCAAAGTACCACACCACTTCATACGGTTCATACTTGGGCTCAGCCTGCGTCGATCCTGCCGGCTCAGTTTTGCCGGTATCGGCAGTATCCCCGCTTCCTGGCTTTGCGCAGCCTGTCAGTAAAATAGTCAGCGCAATACAGATACAAAGAGCCAGACTCAGAAGTTTTGAGAATTTTTTCATAAAAACGCCTCCTCTTAACTAATTTTGTATTTTTATCTTCAAGCGGCGGAATACCCCGGGATTATATGCCGCTTAAATTCGCTTTAACCCTTTATCGAGCCGATGGTAAGTCCTTTTATAAAATATCTCTGGAAGAAAGGATACGCAAGCAAAATGGGACCCATCGCAAAAGCGCACATTGCCATACGTACGGTTTGCGTCGGCATTTTTGCAAGTTCGGACTGTGTAAGACCTCCTCCCGCGCCTGAACTTAGCTGAGCAAGATAAGTCGCGTCTGCCAGAACCCTGTACATCGCATACTGCAAATTAATCCATTCGGATTTGTTTTGAAGAATAAGCGAAAGCCACCAGTCGTTCCAGTAATATATGGACGTAAAAAGTCCGATGCTTGCAATGACCGGCATAGACAGGGGAAGAACAATTACCGTAAAAATTCTTATTTCACCGGCGCCATCCAGTTTTGCCGATTCAATCATTGATTCATGAATTGTTGTTTTAAAAAATGTTCTGATAATTATGACATAAAAGGCATTAAAAAGATACGGAACTATCAGCGCCCACACCGTATCCTTCAAACGAAGCACCTGGGTGCAGATAATGTACCATGGCACCATCCCTCCGCCGAAAAGCATCGTAAAGAAAATATAAAATGTAAAATGGTTTTTATACCGGAAGCTGCTCCGTGAAATCGGGTACGCGTACATTGCCATAACCAGCACGCTCACTATTGTGCCCACGACCGTAACAAAGATGGACACCAGGTAAATCCTTCCTATAGACCGGGTATTCAGAAACAATGATTTATACGCCTCAAGGGACAAAGCTTCGGGAATGAATGAATATCCGTTCCGGCTTATCATACCTTCATCGGTAAATGAGACTATAATAACCAGAAGAAACGGAAGTAAGCATAAAATTGTGTATAAGGCAGTGAATATATTTAATACAATATTCCAACCGTATGATATATTATCTGTGACAGACGACTTTTTCATAGATGCCTCCCCCTAAAACAACGCTTTTTCTTTGTCAACTCTTCTGACTATAAGGTTTGACAACAGAACGATGATCATACCGAATACTGATTTGAAAAGTCCTGCCGCGGTGGATTTCCCTATCATATTTCCCGTACTTAGCTTAAGCAGGTCATAAATATACACATCGATTATGTAAGTCTTGTGCCTGAGTACCGAAACATGCAGCGGAACGTTATAAAACATGCCGAAATCAGCGGACAGTATGTTTCCGACGTTTAATATAACAAGGATGATCACCACATTTGATATTAAGGGCAGCGTAATTCTGGTAATCTGCTGCCATTTGTTTGCGCCGTAAATTCTGGCCAGTTCATAGTACTCCGGATCTATTCCTACTATGGCCGACAAATATAATATACTGCCGTAAGCGGCATTCCTAATTGTATTGACAATCAGCAAAATAACCGGCCAGTATTTTGGTTCTTCATACCACGCTATCCCTTTAAGGCCAAGAGGCGCAAGTATGGAATTATTTATATATCCGTATTCCTGCCCAAGGAAAGCAAATACCACATAGCTGAAGACAACCCATGACAAAAAATACGGCAATATCATACAGCTATGGTATAGCTTAGCCATACTTTTGTTGGTCATTTCATCTATAACAATAGCGATAATAAGTGACATTATCGTTCCTGTGATCAAAAAAACTATATTATATAGTATGGTATTTTTTAAAGCACTGGCAAAATACGGATCATTAAAAAATATCCAAAAATTATCCAGGCCGACCCATTCAAGCTTAAACAGGTTTATAAAAAAATTCTTATCTATAAATTGATACTTTTTAAAGGCCAATAATATACCGGCCATCGGCATATAATTCAATAAAAATACAAGAACGAACCCGGGCAATAATAAAAAGAACAGACTGCCGTTCATTTTTATTTCTCTCAAAAAATTATATATTGGATTTGACCTTTTTCCTTTTCTGCTTTTATACTCAATAGCTGCCATGTTTTTCCCCCTGACGGATATCATTGTTTGGAGAATAACCTCTATAGTAATTCTCTACCATAATTCCAAAACTGTAAACTCCTATATTGAGGAATTTCTTTGATAATTAAACAAATGTAACTTTGAAATATAACATTTTATTAGATTTACAACGATAATTACTTTTTCAGGCTGGTTTTATTGATAATCTGTTGGAATTATACTAAAATAATAACTATAAAAGCATTGTTTTTATTAATTTTAACGGAAACGACAAACCAGATTTAGTTTTTGAGTAATAACCCTTTGGAAATATAATTTTTTTGGGAAATCTCATATATGGTTTTTATATAAGTTCATATATTATAATGTTTAAGTAAAGCGGCGGGGTTTTTATTCATGAAATCTGAAATAAAAAAGGATAAGGAAAAAGTATTTGGTTTTTTAAAAAAATATATCTTCCTGTCAATGGTTTTGATATTGTTGGGGATATCCATCGTTTTTTTCTCAGTGTATCGCAGCCTGGAGGATAAGCGGATTATAAGCAATTCCAACGGCAGCCTTCTTCAAATAAGCCTTAGCTGTGATTCGCTCTTTGAACCCATAAGAAAGCTCACCTTCCAGATATACAATGATCAGTCGATTTCCAACCTTGTGAACAACCTGATTGAGGATGCGCTTACTATGCAAAAGGCCTATGCAAGGCTCAACAGCTTTACTTTGGCAGGCACAAACATCATATCCATCTATGTCTATAACAGACAGACCGATTGTTTCTATACTACTCTTTCAGGCGAACCTAAAAAAGCGAGAACCGATTTCTTTGACAAGGAAGCTGTCAGGTTAATTGATGATTACGAAAATGTAAGGATATTATATCCCATACCCAGAAAGGTTAAAATTTACGGAGCTCCGGATGTACCGAACAATACCGTAAATATTTATACCATTGTTTACAGCTATCCGAGTTCTGCTCCCGCATATCCCGGCGAAGTTATTATGATAAACGTATCGGAGGAATGGGTAAGGAACTCAATAGAATCATGGAATAGCGCTATGAAAGGCGATATATGCATCATGAACGAAAAAGGGGTGCTGGTCAGTTCTCTTTACAAGGATGATATGCTTTATGATATTTCACAGGAAGAGTTTTCATCCAGAATACGTAATTATAAAAATGACACCGGATCATTCATATGCAATATGTCGGACAAGAAACACTTCGTTACATACGTCCGTTCAAACAAGCTGGGCTGGTATTTTATACGTCTTATTCCCTACAGCGTTATATATGAAAATCTGAGAAAAATAAGTTCAATAGCCGCTCTTATGTTTCTGGTTTATCTGATTATTGGCTTTGTTATTTCATATATTGTTACCGGAAAGGCAAAGAAATCCATCGATGACATTATCGACAGCCTGCAAAATCAAATAAAGGATAATCGAAGTGATCAGGAAAAGCTTAAGGAAGAATTTCTTTACATCAGCCTGCAGAACAATTTACTTTTTTCATCCGAAAAAGCAAGGAAGGATTTTGAAAGATATAATATCTCTTTCTCGGCGGATGACGCGCTGTTGCTGATTCTTTTCCGGATTGACCACTATGATGAACTGTGTTCCCGTTTTAAGAACTACGAAATTACGCTTTTAAAGCAAGCCGTTATGAAGGAAGCCCTTAAAAACTTCAAAACGAGATATCCCGTTGAAACTGTGGATATGAAGGATGACCATATTGTATTGGTCTTAAACGAAAATGCCTGTCCAGGGTATATCGGCGAGATTGATGAGATGGTCAGGCTTGTGCAGAATGTAGTTGAAAAGAACATCAAATTATCTGTCTCCGCCGCAATAAGCCCCTCCGGATATACTTTCAACGACATCGGATTACTGTATTCCGAAGTCAAACGGGCTTCCAATTACAGAATGTTCTGCGGGTACAAATGCATCATACACTCTGAGGAATTAAAAGCCCTTGATACCCAGGAATATGTATATCCAATCAAAAAGGAAAAGTTGCTGCTTGACGCCCTGATGCTCGGCAAGGCGGAGCAAGCCGAAAAGTTTCTGGATGAGATCCTCTATCCGGCAAAGGATTATACATACAAAGTCATGAATTCCCTTCTGCTCAGGCTGACATCATCCATTGTCAATACCTTTGAAAGCATAGAGAGCACAAGTAAATATTCCATAGATTACGATTTCAACTCGTTTATCTCGGCCATTAACAAATGCGAAACCCTGGACGAAATTAAAAACCGCTTTTTGAACATGTTTACCCATGTGTTTACACTGCTGGAGCAGCATAAGAATTCAAAATATGAGGTCCTTATGAATATGGCTATTGAAATAATTAACGGGCACTATACGGACGAAAACCTTTGCCTGAATACAATAGCCGACAAGCTCAACCTCTCGCCGAATTACCTGGGCAGACTGTTTAAAACTTACACCAGCAAGTCAATAGGTGATTATATAAACAAAATAAGGGTGGATAAGACACTTGAATTACTTGAGGAATACAGCTTACCGGTTGGTGACATTGCCGTAAAGGCAGGCTTTTACAGTAAAAGCTACTTTTACACCATCTTCAAAAAAGTAATGGGAATTACTCCTTCGGAGTACAGACAGAACATAAAAAGAGAAAATATGCCTGACTGGGAATGTTAAGGGTTTTTATTAAAAAGCGCTTCTTCATTTGCGATAACCGTAATACCATTTCTTGTTCCAAGCCATATACGCCCTTCCTTATCCTGCAGAATACATTTTATTTCATTGTCGGAAAGCCCCTCTGCCATTGTCAAATGGCTGCATATACCGTTCTTTACACAGGTCAGTCCGTTATATTCCGAACCTATAATAACAGTTCCTTCCCTGGTTTGGAAGAGGGAACGCACCTTTTCCCCCACAAGCCCGTCTTCCTTTGCCATTTTTCCGAAAAGCTTCCATACAAAGCCGTCCAGCCGTAAAATGGCCGCTCCGCCATGATCATAAAGACCCGTTCCTATCCATACATCGCCGTTGTGAGCCTGCATAATTGAAGTAACGTTTTCATTATGGAGATGTGTCTGTGTATTAAAATATTGCCATTGACCATTGCTGAGGCAGCTTACCCCTCCCTCCTTAACCGAATAGGAACCAAACCACAAACCGCCTTCGCTGTCTTCATCAATAACATTTACCATGTTTTTCATCAAACCATCGTCCTCTGTCAAAACACTCCATTTTTCGTCTTCCAGGCAGGCAGCCCCTCCCCAGGTCCCCACCCAAAGGCGTTTTTTACTGTCCTGCATAATGCTGTTGACTCTTTCATCGGGTATGGATTCTTTCTCTGCGATTATCCGGTTCTCTTCCTTTGTTTCGGGAAAATATCTCATCAAGCCCTGGGTACATCCGATCCAGAGCCATCCTTCGTCATCCGCGTGCAAAGCTCTGACGTAGGTTATATTTGTTGAAAACTCAAGCTTTTCCGCCTGATAATTGTTTCTGTCAATCACGTACACGCCATCCCTTCCTCCGGCGTAAACAGCATCCTTTATGAATGCCATGTCCATTACATCCCCGGGCGGGATTAAGCCGAAAATGTCCTTTCCCGTATCCGGTATATCCGGCGGCGCTTCATTTGTATTGCGCAAAGCCAGAATAAATACAAAGAGTGCCGCAAGAGACAGAAGCAATATTAAACATTTTTTTATAATATTATCCATCCAATCCTCCGCTTCCCCTGAACCCTGTTTTTATGCGAAATTCTTTATCTTCCCAAAGCCGCATTCCCTTTTTTATCCCCCATCCAAAAACCAAACATCCCGCAAAAATGATCAGGCAAAGGCTTTTAACCGTTTCTGTACTGCCATAATGAAGATAGTTGTATATTTTAATCGTCAGGGTTGATGTTCCCGGAGGAATTACCAGAAGCGTTGCCCCCAGTTCACCCATGCAAAGCGCAAAGGCAGTCAGGGAGGAA
>CAZSVI010000009.1:39239-43932 GCA_964610205.1 uncultured Oscillospiraceae bacterium | reverse complement strand
GCGAAAAACTGAATCGAAAATCTGCATACCCGACTTTCCGAGCGCACTCCTAGTGCTCCGGCTTCTGGTTTGACTTAAAAATACTACTCTGCTATAATTGCTTTACAACCATATCGAACATATACTGTACTTGCTAATATACGTTTTGGCAACTTTTGCTCATAATACTATAAAAAAAAGAGGTGTGGCGGGATGCTGAAAATAAAGAAACGTTTCGTAAACCAAAGCCTGTTTACACAATTCTTTGTTTTCTATATCTGCATATTTCTGGTTCCTGTGTTGATTTCCGGCATGATATACATACGATCACTGGGTATTATTAAAAAAGAAATCAATAACAGCAACATAGCAATGCTCAAGCAAATGCAAATATCTATCGACAGCAGGCTTGAAGATATGGAAAGATTGACGAGTTCTTTAAACTACGATCAGGCTGTAAGTTCGCTCCTGTATAAACAGCAATTAATCTTCCAAGACTATCTGACGATGAGAAATGTAATAGATAAATTGCAAAATTTAAATGTAAATAATACTTTTATTGATGAATTATATATCTATTTTAAGAACACAAATATGGTACTCACACCGAGCTGTTCCTATGAAAAGAGCTTTGTAGCACCTTTCACTAGAGACAGTATATTGCAGGACGACTCATGGAGAGGCCGTGAGATCAAGCTGTTATTTAGCGGAGGAGGTGAAAACTCAGAAACAATGAGTGTGGATTCCTCTATCGTTCTCTACCGATCGCTGCCTTTTGACAATTCCAACAGATCGAATGCGGTTGTGGTGATTTATCTAAATAAAAGTGAAATTAAAAAGATACTAAGCGGAAACAGCTGGTTAAATAACGGAATGTTCTTTATTATAGACCAAAACAATAATCTTCTTTTTTCAAATGCTGGCATACAATATAGAGCAGATGAATTTACCGATATTATCAGCTACGGAGACGTCCGATATGAGATAGTAGACGGACAGAAGATGGCTATTTCACAGGTCGCTTCTGAAAAGAGCATGCTTCGGTTCGTTTCTGTTATGCCATGCAGTATCTATAATATGAAGGTCAACTCTCTGCGCAACCTATATATAATCAGCCTTTCCTTCTGCATTTTGTGCGGTGGGCTGTTAGCTCTTTATTTTACAAAACGGAACTACAACCCGATAAAATACATTGTCCGAAAAATACTTAAAACACCTGATAATAGAATATCAAACGAATATAGTATTATAAGCAATTTTCTGATGGTAATCATGAGTGAAAACGAGGAATCCAACAAAAAAATGCTTAAACAGAAATTCGCTATGAGAGATTCCTTTATTTCCGGCATTGTCAAGGGAAATGAGATAGATGACGCATATATCCCGGATGGGCTTGTCTATTTTGATATTGGCTTTGAAAGTGAGTATTTTGCAGTAATGTTGTTTTACTTCGACGATTGCGGTGCATTGAATTCTAAGGATGAAATGCAAAATGCAGAGTTTAAACTTAAAAAAAAGATTATTATGGACTGTGCCGTCGAGCTTCTTAACAAGGAAAGCTTATGCTATCTGACTGGCACGGAAGAAGGGATTGCCGGGCTTATAAACCTGCAGAATGATGACGATAGCTGGATAGAGTACCTTAAAGATTCCGCTAACATAATCATGGAGGCGTTTCGTAAAAAATCAGATGACAGGATTTCGATAGCAATCAGCAGCATGCATAAATCCATATCGCAGATCAGTAGCGCATACAGAGAGGCCGCTAATGCTATGGAATACCGTATACTTACGGGCAGTGGGAGCATAATCTGCTTCAGGGATATCCGAATGTCCTATGATAATAATATTGGTATAGGTCATTCAGCTTTCGAGAGAGAGCGGCTTGTTAACAGCCTGAAAGCCGGAGATATCAAAAACGCTAGGCTTCTGTTGGAAGGCATCATCAACAGGGAGTTCTTTAAGGGACAGGTGCCCGTTTCCCTTGCACGATGCCGGATGCTTGGCCTGATCGATACAGTGATATCGACAATTGAAGACCTGCCGCTGGAAGATTACGGGATATCTATTATTGAAAAGGAAGGAATCGTGGAGAGAATGCTGGGCTGCAGTACTGTTGTTGACCTAAAGCTGGAGATGGAAAAGATACTCGATCAGATTGAACTTCGTACTGAAACAGTTAAAAATGAAAGAAATGAACGATTAAAAAACGAAATTCTTGAATATATTGATAAAAATTGTACATGCTGCACCCTTAATGTGTCTGCTTTAGCACGGTATTTCAGCATAAGCACTGACAGTATATCCAGATTTTTTAAAAAATGCATGAATACAGGGCTTCTGTACTATATTAATGAGCTGCGCATAGAAAAATCAATGATGCTGCTGGAGCAATCCGACATGCCCGTTAAACTTATAGCTGAAAAAACCGGCTTTACCAGCTGTGATACGTATATCCGCGTATTTAAAAAGATTAAAGGTATTGCGCCCGGAAAATACCGTGAGACATTTACTGATAAAACCAGAGGCAATACGTATCCAAATAACTTATGAAGGTCTTTTAATACTTCGGGTTAAAATGTGAATAAATTTCTCTTTTTTGCGAATATTGAAGATGTGCTCTGAAATTGTCGATATCAAATCCGAACCGTGCGGTGATGCACTGTTCGGATTTTGTAGATGCATCAAAAACTGGAGATTTACAAGCTGTTTCCTATAGACATATACTATAACTATCAAATATGAGGGATGCATCCAATCTATTTGAAAGTTGAATAAAACTATTAAAGGAGGATGTTTTATGAATAACAAAGGAAAACTTCGTTTTGTTTCAATACTCACAGCGCTTCTACTGATAATTGTTCCGCTGGCTGGCTGCAGCTCGGATACAAATTCAAATGCGCCGTCGAACAATAGCTCATCACAGGCTCAGATCGGCGGTACATTGCCTATTGTTGCAACACCTATAACTATTACATGGTTCCATAGCCCTCCGGTTACGCAGACAGTCAACAGTCTTAATGATTTGGAGGCTGTACAGGAGCTTGAAAAGAGGACAGGTATCAATATTGAGTTCATCCATCCGTCCAGAAGCGACAAGGGTGAAATGCTGAGCACTTTACTTGCATCGGGTGAATATCCGGATTTGATCCGGGATAATTTCAACAGTTATAAAGGTGGTATCGAGCAGGCAATTAAGGACAAAATTATTTTTGATTATACCGATTTGGTTGCTCAGTACGCGGTCAATTATAACAATCTGGTAAAAAGCATGGACGCGGAAAAGCTTGTAATTTCAGACAACGGAATGCAAGTTGCCTTCGGTTCGACCTTTGCTCCAAAGGAATTTTTGGAAACACCGTTTTCTGGATTAGTTATCCGGCAGGACTGGCTGGATGAATTGAATCTAAAAGTTCCGGAGACGATGGACGATTGGTATAATGTGCTCAAAGTCTTTAAGAAAGAGAAGAACTGCGACGGGCCGCTGAGCTTGTCCGCTGCAACTTTCACCAGCCCCAGAGCACAATCCTTCGTTAGCTCCTACGGCGCTGCATACTGTTTCCTCCTAAAAAACGACGAAGTAAAATATGGCCCTATTCTGCCTGAATTTAAGGAGTTTCTTGAGACCTTCAGCAAATGGTATTCCGAAGGTCTGATCAATAAGGATATCGCAACAGTGGACCATTACAATAATATCTTACCGATGCTGGCACAGGGACAGGCAGGCGCAGCCGAGGTACATCCCATTTCCATCGCTAACGTTTATAAAATGGTCGATTACAGCAAGATCCCTGAATACAAGCTTGCGCCTTGCCCGTTTCCGCAGGTGGTGAAGGGAGAGGCCTGCCAGTACAGGCATGGGTATGCCGCTTATAACGCAAAACCGACGCTTGTGACGACTAAAAACAAATACCAGGTAGAATCGATTAAGCTTATTGATTATCTGTATAGCCAGGAAGGACTCGACCTGTCATGCTGGGGAGTCACCGAGGGAAGGACATACACTGTCGATGCAAACGGCAAGCGCTCATTCACTGAGCTTATCACAAAGAACCCGGAAGGCTTGTCAGCCGACCAGGCTAAGTATAAATATACACTAGGAGATATTATTGGCCAGTATAACTGGGATCTGGAGGAAAAGCAATATTCCCTTTCCGAGCAGAAAAACGCGACATGGGGCATCTGGAAGACATCCGCAACCACAAAAAACTATATACCCGACCTTATTACAATGACGCAAGAAGAAGCAAATGAATATTCAAATGTGATGCAGCAGGTAGATCCGTATACGCAGGGAATGATCCTGAAATTCATCATGGGTCTCGAGCCGCTGAGCAAGTTTGATGAATTTGTATCAAATGTAAAATCTATGGGCATTGAAAAGGCGGAAGCATCCAAGAATGCTGCCTATACCAGGTTTAAAAACCGTTGATATGCAAGTATACAGACGAGTAGAGGCGAATATTCATAAATAACTGTTTGCATCCGAACCACGTGTCTCGCGCGGTTCGGATCCCACAGTTTCATCAGTAGCAAGTGGTTTTCTTTCTAAAAGCTAAAATAAGAATCGGGGTGCTTGCTTTGTACCATTTTGCAGACACTATAAAACGGGATTTTATAAAAAATAAATATATCTATTTTTTGGCAATTCCCGTTGTTGTATATTATGTTATTTTTCATTACGGTCCGATGTATGGTCTGATTATAGCCTTCA
>CAZSVI010000009.1:0-39229 GCA_964610205.1 uncultured Oscillospiraceae bacterium | reverse complement strand
GGAATATAAGCCGACGCTTGGAATCATTGGCAGCAGATCGGTGGGATTTGAAAATTTCATCAGCTTTTTTAATGACTTCAGCTTTGTTCGGATTATCCGAAATACATTTCTTATTAATATATATGATATTTTGTTCGGATTTCCTATCCCGATTATTTTTGCACTCATGCTTAACGAGCTTAAAAGCTCTGCATTAAATCGTTTGACGCAGACAATCACCTACCTGCCTCATTTTATCTCAATGGTAGTCATCTGCGGTATCATAAAGGATTTCTGCTCCACCAGAGGACTTGTTATGAACATGCTTTCATCGTTATTCGGTATGGAGCAGTACGACCTTCTGTCCAAAGCAAGCCTTTTCCGGACACTTTATGTATCGACAAATATTTGGCAAAGCTTCGGATGGAATTCGATTATTTATATAGCAGCACTCACCTGTATAGACCCAATCCTTTATGAGTCAGCCACTGTGGATGGAGCTGGGCGTTTTAAGCAAATGATGAAGATCACCTTGCCCGGTATTGCTCCGACTATTATCATCATGCTCATTCTACGTTTTGGCCAAATAATGTCGGTCGGTTTTGAAAAGATCATCCTGCTTTATAATCCACTCACCTACGAAACGGCCGACGTTATCCAGTCCTTCGTATACCGGCGGGGCCTGCTTGATTATGATTACAGCTTCAGTTCTGCAGTCGGGCTGTTTAACTCGGTCATTAATTTCCTTTTTGTTTTTTGCGCAAATAAGATAAGTAAAACTTTCAGTGAAACAAGCTTGTGGTAAAGGGGGTAGTTGTGATGAAAACAAAACTCGGGTTCGGCGTATTTCCTATATTCAACGGCATTGTCATGGTACTGCTTGCGGTCATTACAGCTTATCCGCTGCTTTATGTTGTGTTTGCATCGTTCAGTGATTCTGTCCAACTTGCAAACTGCAACGGAGCTTTTCTTTACAAACCACTGGGATTTTCGCTTAAAGGATACAGGCTTGTGTTTAATAATCCAAATATAGCGATCGGATACCGAAATACGTTCATATATGTCGTTCTTGGGACAGCTATCAACCTGCTGATGACAACGTTGGGTGCATTTGTCCTCTCTAGGAAGGCTTTTTTGCTGAAAAAGCCATTGATGATTATGGTGGTTATAACCATGTATTTTTCCGGCGGTATGATTCCTCGTTTTCTTGTTGTGAACAGTATCAGCATTATGAATACCATATGGGCTTTATTGCTGCCGGGAGCTATCAGTACTTGGAACTTGATCATCATGCGCACCTCATTTATGGGTATTCCAGGCGAGCTTGAAGAAGCGGTGATAATTGATGGAGCTAACGACATTCAACTGCTGTTTCGGATAATAATACCGCTGTCACTACCGGTTCTGGCAGTCATGACGCTGTTTTACGGAGTTGGTCACTGGAATGCATGGTTTGACGCTATGATTTACATCCGGAATACCCGACTTTATCCGTTGCAGCTTTTCCTCAGAGATATACTGATAATGGAGCAGCTCCAGGATATGAGTTCGCCTGAGGCAATGAACGACTACTTTAATCTTAAGCTTGTAAAATATTGTGCCATCATTGTCTCTACTGTTCCTATACTGTGCATTTATCCGTTTTTACAGAAATTTTTCGTCAAGGGAATCATGGTTGGCGCCCTGAAAGGGTGAATAATATACAAAGGGAAGATTATAATGATTTTAAATGTGTCAACTTCATTAAATGTGCTCTATTCCAACGATTATAGCGTAAGCGCAGTACAACAGCTTAAAAGGATACACAACTGCGGCTTCCGTTATATTGATATGAACTTCTGCGATTGGTGTCTGGACGAAGCTTCGCCCTTCAGATGCGAAAAGTGGGAGAACTGGATAGAGGAGCTTGGAGAGTATGCCAGGGTAAATGGTATTACCTTCAATCAAGCACATGCTCCAATGATAAACAATGTGTTATCGGGAAATGAGCTTATGGATGAACTCAGCATCCGCAGCATTCGGGGAGCGGGGATGCTGGGAATACGCTGGATTGTTTTCCATGCGGGACATTTTCCCGGCGAATATGACAAAACACATATCGAAGCCCTTAAGAAAGCAAATCTTACATGGTTTGACAAAATTGTGAACGTGGCTGTTAAAAGCAACGTAGGTATAGCGATCGAAAACATGTTTTCCCCCTGGGATCATGAGATGAAAAAAAGGAAGAGGTTTTACTGCGACCTGCTTGAACATCAAATTGAGCTTGTAGATGAATTCGGCTCATCTTATGTAGGAGTATGCTGGGATACAGGACATGCAAATGTACAGGGCTATGATCAGGCCGAATGCCTGCGTACAATCGGAAAGCGGCTTAAAGCGCTGCACATAGCCGATAACGACGGGTATTCGGATCAACATTACGCACCTTACTATGGTAATATCCTCTGGGACAAGTTTATACGGACACTTTATGAGATAGGCTATGAAGGTGAGTTCACATTTGAAACTGCGCAGTTTATCCGCGACAGACTGCCGGATGAGGTCAGAGATTCTGCGATACGTCTTTTGTACAATATCGGGGAGCATATTGTAAATATTAAGAACCAAATAAAGGACGTGACAAAATGAAAATTATCAGTGACATGCACACGCATACCTTGGTCAGTCATCATGCATACAGTACGGTAAAGGATATTTGCCAGCAGGCGTTTGATGTTGGCCTGTCGGCGGTTGCTATAACCGACCATGCTTATGGTATGTCTGATGCGGCGAATAACTGGTATTTCGGAAGTATGTGGGTGATACCGAGACGATTGTGCGGCGTATATGTAATACGTGGCGCAGAGGCTAATATAATGGATTATAGCGGCTCGATCGACTTGACGCTTTCGGATCAGAAGAAGCTTGATTATATTGTTTCTTCCCTGCACGAGTATTGTCTCAAGCCGGGATGTGCAGAGGCACACACACGTGCATATGAGGGGATAATTGAAAACCCGTATGTGGACGCGCTGGGACATCCCGGTGATTTGCCGTTTCCATTCGATTACGAGTATATCGTAAAAATGTGTTCAAGATACGGGAAAAGTATCGAATTTAATGTGCATGCGATGCGCAAAAGCCCTGCCAGCATCCCTGTTTATCGGATGCTGGCAAGACTCTGCGCCAAGTATGGCACAAAGATTGTTGTTTCCTCGGATGCTCATTTTCATACGGAAGTCGGAGATTTCGGTTTAGTTTCCAATATGCTTGATGAATTGCATTTTCCTTCGGAACTTGTGCTAAATGGCAATCTGGACACCTTGCTTGGTTATATAAACAGCAAGGAAACGGTCAGGGAGAAGTTTGAGTAATTGGGCATGCGTTATTGGGCAGAGGGCACTTGAACGTTGAAAATACATATATTCAGCTTCGAAGCGGGTTTCTGGCATAGTTTTGATTATAATTGGAGGGATATTATGAAAAAGATTGCATTAATCGGGGCAGGCAGCCTTATATTCACGCGTAACCTGACAAGGGATCTATTGTCTTTTCCGGCGTTTTCGGATTCGGAAATCGTTCTCATGGATATAAACAAAGAGAAACTATCATATATAGAACACATAGTAAAAAAAATTGTAGAAGCCGGCGGATACAATGCGGCCGTGACCGCGACCAACGATCGCGCTCAAGCTCTTGACGGCGCAGATGGTGTGCTGGTTACCGTACTTGCAAATGGAGTGGACGTCTGGCGTCATGATATAGAAATACCCAGGGATTACGGCGTAGACATTTGTGTGGGCGATACACTTGGGCCATCCGGCATATTCAGGTACTTAAGAACAGCACCGCTTATGCTGGACATTTGCCATGACGTGGAAAAATACTGCCCCAACGCTATTGTGCTCAACTATACCAATCCTATGAGCATGCTTTGCCGTACTGTGCAGAGCATGACAAAAGCCAATATAACCGGTCTGTGCCACAGTGTACAGGGAACGGCTATGATGCTGTCCAGATGGCTCGGTGCGGATTTCGAAAGAGATGTGGCTTTCTTGTGTGCAGGCATTAATCATCAGGCATTTTTTCTTGAATATAAGGTTAATGGCAAAGATGTGTATCCTGAGCTTAAGGAGATTGTGAAAAGACCTGAGATTTATGAGGAGGAAATTGTACGTAACGAAATGCTGCTCCATCTGGATTATTACGTGACCGAATCCTCAAGGCACAATTCCGAATATACCGCATGGTTTCGAAAACGCCCGGATCTTATCGAAAAGTATTGCGCACATGGTGCCTACAAGGAGCTTGGTGAAAATGCGTCCACACTGAAAAATTACATCAGACGCGGTAGTTTATGGACAAATGAATACGAAAAAGCAATAAGCGAGAAAGTGGATCTTTCTCGTGGACATGAATATGCAGCTTATATATTAAACGCAGTAATTGGCGACAATACTATTTTTGAGTTTAATGGCAATGTTCGAAACTTTGGGCTCATCGAAAACCTACCCTGGGGCTGCTGCGTAGAGGTGCCGGTTGTAGCTTCAAAAAATGGGCTGCGTCCCATTCATGTCGGCACCCTGCCCTATCAATTGGCCATACTTGTTAACACAAACGCGCAATGCGAGGAACTGGCCATAAAAGGATTTTTGGAGGCTGACCGGAGAAAAATCCTTCAAGCGGTCCTTTTTGATCCCTTGACATCAGCTGTGCTAAGTATGAGAGAAATTGAATCGATGGTGGATAGAATGTTCAGACAAAACAAGGAATTTCTCTCATACATTTATTAGCTATCAATTTATAACAGCCGGGTACGTTTAAAACGAACCTGAGGTTTTATATCTCACGGTTCGTTGCCCGCGAGCTTTTAATTTTAAGGGCTTTGTATATTAAAGAATGCGTCCTATACCCCGAATCTCGCAAAACAGTAGCGGTCGCGCCAGGCACCGCCGGCTATTCTGTTCTCCCGAACTGTTTTTCTGAGAAATCATACGGTGTTACAAAATATCGTTCGCCATTTTTGTGATGATGCGGCCCAAGAAGGTTCCTGTTCCCAGCGAATAGCTGAAGTGTCAGCTTATTGACGATTTCCTGGACATATTCGGTAAATTGCGAGGCTTGCCGAGGAACGCGCCTTCATTTGCAGCATAGCATTGTAAGTTTATCGTGTAAATATTCAATATTATAGAATTGTTGATTATTTTATATTATTTTCTTATCTCATAAAATAATCATTATATTTCTCAATACAGTTGCATCCGGTTGCCGGATATCTGGGTATTATTTTTCATTGACAAATACTTAAAAGCTTCCTTGTAACGGGGTTCTTTGGTTTGCTGATAAAGCGGTGCTGCTCAAAAATACTGATTGACAATAATCTTCAATTATTATAAAGTTTATAACAACGGAAGCAATTGCTTGCAATTGCAACACACCGTTATATCGAGGCGGGAGACAGGGGATTTTGCGTAAAAATCCAGCAATGAGCAGCTAATCACATGCTTATTGCCTGTTAAATTTAATTGATACCCCCACCTGAGGAGGTGGGGTTGCTTTATGGCCACGTTTATATTTGATTTTTATTTTATTATGATATTGGCGGGGAAACATGAAAATAACAACCATAGAAAAAAACCTTACAGAAGGCAGCGTTGCTAAGAAACTGATTCAATTTGCCCTGCCCTTCATGCTTTCGAATTTGATTCAAACCCTTTACAATGTTACCGATATGCTGATAGTCGGAAACTTTATCGGCACTACAGGAATTTCGGGAGTTAACATCGGCGGACAGGTTACTTTTATCATTACGAATATCGTTATTGGCCTGAGTGTGGGCGGAACTGTTGTCATTGCTCAATTCCTCGGTTCAGGGGACAGAAAAAGCATGAGCGAATCCATTAAAACGCTGATTACGTTTCTTCTTTTTGCGGCAGTCATTTTTACCGTGGTAATGATGCTTTTATCGGATGTAATCCTTCGTTTGATTCAAACGCCGGAAGAATCATACAGGCAGGCTCGGGAATATCTTAATGTTACTTTGATGGGAACGGTTTTTATTTTCGGATACAACGCTTTCTCAGCTATTCTGCGTGGTCTGGGTGACAGCAAACGGCCGCTGTTTTTTGTTTCCATCGCCTGCATAATAAATATTCTTCTTGATCTTCTGTTTGTAGGGGTGTTTCGCATGGAAGCAAAAGGGGCGGCATTTGCAACCATTATTTCCCAGGCGATAAGCATGTTTTCATGTATTATCTTTTTAAAACGGAGCAGTTTTGATTTCGATTTCAAACTGAGTTCCTTCCGGTTTTACAAAAATCGGTTCTTTATGCTGATGCGTGTGGGAATTCCCATCTCAATACAGAATGTCATTGCCAACATATCATTCCTTGTACTCACTGCCATTGCAAACGGCATGGGTGTGAGCGAGTCGGCTGCTATAGGTATTATCAGCAAATATAACGGATTCGCGATACTTCCGGCTATTGCGGTAGCTTCTTCCGTTTCGGCAATGGTTGCTCAGAACATAGGCGCGGGAATGATCAACCGGGCAAAAAAAACATTCCATGTCGGATTTATACTTTCTTTTTCCGTATCGCTTGCAGTATACATACTTACTCGCCTGTTCCCGGAAAAGATCCTGGCATTGTTCGGAGACGATCCGGGCATGATTGCCGCAGGTGTGGAATATATACATACTTTCAGCCTTGACTATCTTTTTGTACCGGCGGTATTTTGCCTGAATGGCCTTATAACAGGCTCGGGGCATACAATCGTATCTTCGTTTGGCGGGATTATGTCCTCTCTCGGATTCCGTATCCCATTGGCAGTCTTATTCGGAGTGATTCTGGACAAGGGGATGTGGGGGTTGGGACTGGCAGCGCCTCTTGCCAGCGTCGGCACCGGGCTTATCCTGTTCGTTTATTACCTTACCGGAAAATGGAAAACCAGCACGGTGGTAAGATAGTGTATTTATCAAACGCCCCTAAGACCCCTGCCTCTATAGGCGGGGGATAAACCGATTACAGCTTCAGTGGCGGGTACACTCCCCCACTGAAGGGGCGTTTGATAAAACGCTCGCGGTGCGTTGTACACAAAACGCGCTATGTAGGCGCTAAAGCGCCCGCGTTTTGGCACGCAATTCGCGCAAGCGCTCATTGAAAGCTATTTCCACGCAGATATTCTGTTGATTACCCTGTTTGCCGTATCTGCATCATGAATCCCATGAAACCCGCTGAACCACACACCTTCCGGTTTTAGGGTTTCAAATACCATAGGGATCTCATCCAATTTCAAACATGGCAGCTGCAGGCTTTTTCCTGCCTTTTGAATTATTTGGTATATATGGATCCACTTTTCATATCCTTCATTGCCCGCGCCTTCTGCCCACTGAACCGCGTCAAGCTCCTTTATATCCAGTATCATATCAAGATGCCTTAAAGCTCCGGGCCCATCCAGATGGTAAATGGATCTTTCATAAAACCTGCATTCATTTATTATACCTTCCAAAAAGAATTCTTCAAACATTTTACTGCTTATCATGCACGAGAAATCATTCGATGGTATGTAATATCTGTTATCATGAATAAGTGGAAGCCATGAAGTGATTGGCATATTTTCATTTTTTAAAATATTGTAAAAATAATCATAGGCCTTAAAAAACTCTTTCTGCGATGATTTAAGCTTGGCTTTGACAAACCCGTCGTTTTCCAACAAATCTATTGCTAGGTTCGCGGGATCCCTTAATGCGGCAAGGTGGTCTCCGCCAGGGTGAAAATCAGTCAAGCCTACAATGAAATTACCTTTGCCATACTCCAGCAGTCTACGGGTATACTTTTCCGTTGCCTTAAAAAGAGGATGTTCCATATTGAGTACAGCTTTTTCACTCTCCTCTTCCCAATCATCTATACAGGGCTGACTCCAGGTAGTACAGTCTCCAAATTCATATTCGCAGCCACACCAGGCGCTGAATATTTCCGGCCCCATATTGGGGAACGCTACAGGCAAGGCATCAGCCATATATTGTTGGTTTTTAAGATTTAATGACATTTCTTCAGCACGGAAATCAACATCCAGCCACCTGTCACGGTTGTTTTGATACTGCTTCCATGGCAATTTAACCGGATTTTCAACAGGTATGGTTATACTTATGGGCGGCCTGTCTATTATCTTCTGATTCCAAAATGCATCGTACCTTTTTTTACATTGATCAAAGTCAGGCTTTAATGAAAATTCCATAAATGGCCCTCCATTAATAATAGGTTATGTCTTCATACTTCTCAATTAATCATGAGTACAGAATGGTTTCAAAGCACGCAGAAGACAACTTTATGTTTATATATTCATTATAAAAAAAAAGCATCCAAAGAAAATATAAAATTCTACACAAAAGATATATTTTTCAGTACTTTATAAAAGATTTTCTGTATCCGGTTGGAGATGTGTCATAAAAATCCTTAAATACTTTGGACATATAATACGAAGATGAATATCCTGTTTTGTCAGCAATTTCGGAAACTGTCATATCCGTTGTTATCAAAAGCCTCTCCGCCTGCTTGATTTTTGTGGTTTGAATAAACCGGCTTGGAGACATACCAAGAACATTTGAAAAGCACTTAAATAAATATGATTTGCTGATGTGCAGCTTGTTCGTAATATCAGACAAAACGATACCTGATGAGATATTATTATGTATATAGCCGATAGCTCTTTCAACGGTATCACATTCCATTGCATTCTTTCTGTGCGTATATGGAAGGGACTGGCTATTGATTTTATTTCTAAGAATCTCTGTTACTATTTGGGTTGTCAGCGTGCTAAAGTAGGAATAGTAGCCGGGCAGCTTTTTGTAGTTTTCTTCTTCAAGCCTGGCATACAGGGAAATAACAGATGGTAAAAGACCTAAATGGCTAAGATGTGAATTGCCTGACATCAATGTTTTTATAAAGCCGTGATACATGGAAACCGGTTTAATATCAAAATGCAGCCAGTAATTATCATGGGGATTGTCTTCAGTAGTAAGAATACTGTGCTTTGTGAAAGGAGGAATAAGTACCAGATCACCTTTATAACAATCATATCTTGTATTGCTTATGGTTATGATACTGTATCCTCCAATGATATAGATAATTTCAAAATCTCCGGTTACTCTGTCATTCAATGTTATATTGAAGGGTGAACCATGCTGATGGCCGAAACTATGAGGTATAATGTGAATACCGCCCATAAAATTTCTAAGCGGATCATCACCATAGTCCTTTAAATAATTTGGTATATAGTCGGCATAACGCATAGTTTTTTCTGTACCTTCCGGATAACTTTTCTCTATTTTATCACAATGCCCTTAAAATGTTAATTCCCTGATTTGTTGTAATGACTTCTTTATTCAGAACTCTTTTAAATATATAATTCCTCTAAAAAAGTTTGTTTTTTTTGCAAACTTTTTCGCTCTAAGCAAGTTGTATCAAAGCTTAGAGGTGAGAATTCAGAACCCGGAATTCAGGATTCAGAATATAGCCTCATAGTTAAGCTGACTTCATAGCATTCGGTATAGCTGTATTTTTAATCGATAAAGTAACCGAAATTATCCTTACTCCTTTTGGTGTAGGCATATTGTCAGAGTGTTTTAAATTCTGAATACTGAATTCTGGGTTCTGAATTCTTGCGGCTTTGCCGCAGTATGTTATAATCATAAAAGGATTACCTGGATGGAACATGGAGGGAACTTATGAGTTTTAAAGGATTTAAGGAAGATACACTACGATTTTTATTGGAAAACAAACTGCGCAACAGCAAGGAATGGTATGAAAGCCATAAAAACGAATACAAACAATATGTATATAACCCGTTTGTAGAGCTTATCAACGAATTGTCTCCGATAATTCGGAAAATTGACAGCCAAATGATTACCGTACCCTCCAAACTGATTTCGAGAGTACGGAGGGATACACGGTTTTCCAAAGATAAGAGCCTGTATCGGGATAATGCCTGGCTTGTATTTCTGCGCGACAAATCCCGGATGTCAACCTCCCCCTGCTATTGGTTTGAAATAAATCAGAACGGTTCAAGCTTTGGCGTCGGCTATTACGGTGCGGAAACCTGTTCCCTGAACCATATGCGTGAAATGATACTGGATAGTCATCCTGCTTTTTTAGGTGGGTTACAATGCTATGAATCTCAGGATGCATTTACAATTGGCGGTGAAATGTATAAGCGAAGCAAGTTTCCTGCTCATCCGGAAAATATAAAATTATGGCTTGATAGGAAAAATATTTATTTTGAAAGCATACAGCGTGATTTCGAGCTTGCATTTTCAAAGGATTTACCTGCTGTTTTAAAAGAAGGATATATGAAGTTAAAACCGATATATGACTTTCTATGCCTTTTATAAGCTTACGGGAGACACAGAAACACAGGGACGCTTCCACTGTCTTTCAGTTCTCTATTTTTTCTTGGTATAAGTAAGGCACAGACATTATTCGTTGAGCCTATAAAAAACATTCTTGAATTTGCATAAAAAAATAGTCAATACCCTTGAACAGAACAAAACCGCAGTTTGTATTTTCCCTGCGGCTTTATTGTCGATCATTCTGTCATTGCCTCTGCTGTCTTATTCCTTTTATTGTTTATCCTTACTCGAAATGATCAGTCAAACCATCCTGTTGGCTCACTCCTGAAAGCAGTCGTAAAACACCCTGCTGAGACCATATTTTGAGGGAATTTCATCCTCGCGGTTTATCCACTTTCCACAGGTGAAGTCCGGGAAAGCTACCGGCATGCTTCCCATTGCTATGGAGTCTTCGGAAAGGCAGGTGACTGCCATCCAGGTGACTGTGTCATAAACATCAATTGGTGTGGGCTTGTTGTTTATAACACTTTCAAAAAACGCACGGAGAACAAGGAAATCCATGCCGCCATGTCCGCCCTTGACACCCAGATTTCTATATTCCCTCCAAAGAGGGTGTTCATATTCATCCATGTACTTTTCCAGGGGTTCCCATGATAAATCAAGCGCATCCCAGTTTTCAGCCGGAGATTTGCCGTCGATATGAATCGATTTTTTGTCTTCCATCCAGATGGCCTTGGTTCCCTGAACCCTGCCGCCTCTGGAGTACACTCTGGGCAGAGAGGTGTCGTGTATGAGAAAGACTGTTTCCCCATGAGCGCATTTTATCATCGTTGTCACGATGTCCCCCTGTGTAAATTCTATCCCGGCGTGCTCATGATCGGCGCCCTTGTTGTCGACTATCCACCGGTGCAAGCCTCTCGCTTTGGAGGCCATAGAGGTCAGGGACAGGAACCGGTTCCCCCGGTTTATATTCAGGTATTTTGCTATCGGTCCCACTTCATGTGTCGGGTAGATCTCCCCATTCCGGTTCAGGTAATTGCAAAACCGGTAATGACGGTTTTCCAAACCCATTGCAACTTCCCGCCTTAAGTCATGCTCGTATCCGCCCTGGCAATGTATCAATTCCCCGAAAATACCCTGCTTTATCATGTTCAGAACGGTCATTTCTTCTCTGCCGTAACAGCAATTCTCAAGCATCATGCAGTCCACACCGGTTTCCTCATACACCTTCACCAGTTCCCAGCATTCATGCAAGGAATATGCGCCTCCCACTTCAATTCCCACCGGTTTGCCCGCACGCATTGCGGCCAACGCAATCTCTATATGCGACGACCACGACGAAGGGATAATAACGCAATCAACGTCCTCTCTTTCAAGCACTTCCTTATAGTCCCGGCAGGCGTATGGTTTATATCCGCATTTTTTAAATACGCGGCCTGCCGCTTCCTCCATCCTGTCTTCGTACAAATCACACACCGCGGCAATCCTTACATCCTTCATATCATAAATACAGCCCATCAGACCTTTTCCGCGCCCGCTTACACCGATAACGGCAACATTCACTTTCTTCTTCATCGATTTAACCCTCACAATCATTTACCTATACTATTTTGCGTAAAAATTATGGCTTAGGCTATAACATAATCTGTTGATATACTTAAATTATAATGATAATATATATTATGTCCATGAATATTATAGCTGTTCTCCTGTAGTATTTTGCGTAATTGTTAATGCTACAGGACTGCTGGGGAGGGTGAGTAATGTATAGTTACAGCGGTTCGTATATGGAGTATGACACATACCTCGGGCATAAAGAATCAACGGTTCCTTATTCCATCAACAGCTGCGGTTATATCAGAATTGACAGCAAAGACGTATCTTTAAACAGAACAAGACGGGATTTTTATGTTATTTACCTGATTAACGGCGCCGGTCATTATATTATGAATAACGACACCTTGACGGCAAAAGCCGGCAGCATTATAGCATATTGGCCGGATCATCATCAGAATTATTACTATTTGGCACTGGACAACCCGGAATTTTATTGGATCCACTTCACCGGAAGCCAGGCCGAAAGCTTAATGAACAGTCTGGGTTTTTCGGGCAGCGGATTTTATAATATCGGCATCCATTCCGAACTGATCGCGCTTTTTGAAAAAATCATCCATGAGCTCCAGATTCAAAAAATGTTTTTTCACTCCCTATGCGCAGGTTATCTGGTTCAGCTTCTGTCTTCTTTTTCACGGGAAGTCGCTTCCCTGTCGAGCAGGAATAAAACCCCTGCGGACAGCGGCATGGAGAATGTCATAACCACCATGAACAAGGAATTCCAGCGGGATCACCTCATTGAATATTATGCCCGCATATGCAGCCTGAGCCTTTATCAGTTTATCAGGAATTTTAAGAAAGTGACCAACTATTCTCCGGCCAAATATATTGAAAAGATCAGGATCGCGAAAGCAAAAGAGCTTCTTCGGGATTCTGATCTTTCAATTACGGAAATTTCAGGCATCGTGGGATATAAGGATCCCTTTTATTTCAGCAAGGTTTTTAAAAAAGAATCGGGTATTCCGCCGTCTGAGTTCAAAAGCCAGAATTAATTATCTTTGATGTGCAGCAGGTGCTTGCGCGACTGCATCTGTTGTTATAATATAATGAGGAAAGTGAAATCATATATTGATACTTTTAGAAAAGGAACTTAAAATATGGAAACCGTGATTCTGAAAGACATTCCTTTTGAAATGAACACCGAAGCTATGATTAAAAAGCTGCGCATCCTCAATGAAGAAGACGCGGCCAGGCTGCATGAGCTTGTGGAAGAAGCCCTGCACCTTGGAAAACCCAAAGGGATGTATGCCGAGACATATATCGACAGCAAGGGGAAAGACTCCATTTCGACAGGCCTCGTTACCTTTCACAGCAGGGTAATGAGAATCAATCTTGATACGATTTACAAGATTTATCCCTATATCGCCACATGCGGTACTGAGCTTGAAGATTGGGCGGATTCCTTCGGTGACATTCTTGAAAACTTCTGGGCGGATATAATAAAGCAGACGGTACTGGCCACGGCAGTTCGTTACCTGAAGGATCATGTTAAAAACAAATTCCGTCTGGGAAAAACATCCGTCATGAACCCGGGTTCCCTTGAGGATTGGCCGTTGCGTGAGCAGGGAAAGCTGTTTGCCCTTTTGGGAGATACACGGGGAAAAATCGGTGTCACACTGACCGAAAGCTTCCTTATGCTTCCGACAAAATCGGTTTCTGGTATTATTTTTCCGGTTGAAAAGGGTTTTGAGAATTGTCAGTTATGCAAAAGGGAAGGATGTCCGGGTAGAAGCGCCCCATATAATGAAACTCTTTACAGGGAGAAATATGGTTTATAGGCCTGTGGAAATATCCGTTTGATTGATTTGGATCAGGTAACTGAAAAACAAAAAATTGAAGGTGCGTACCCACCGGAACGCACGACAAGCCTCGATTTGTTAACAATGAACTTCCACTTATAGAAGTAGGGTGGGTGGGGGCCTTAGAAATTTGATAAACAGCCAATAGCGTTGGGTCATGCCGCTATTGGGCAGTGTGAAGCTTTCTAAGCCGTTATGTCTTGTATGCCAAGAATGCCGTCCCCGCGCTTCCTTTGGCCGTCAGAACCTCCCATAGTTTTGAATGGCATACATTACAGCACGCATACTGGTTAACAGGCTTCCATTGTTGATTGAACCTGCTGTACATATATTGAGTCCTCTCGTATCTTTTGCCATTTCACAATCTCTTTTTACTTCATTGATGATGGCCTGCTCATCATTACTCATAAAGGTAAAAGGGGCAATGCATCCATCTATTCTTGTTTTAGGCATATATTTTCTGATTTCATCCACCAGCACGGTAGGACCAAAATTACATCCTGTAAGATTTAATCTGCTCAGAATGGGCAGCAGGTGTCCCATAGCAGAATCTGAATGCTGATACCTGTTATCGCCGTAGTTGGGAGACCATTTATCAAACACCTTTTTCAATATCGGATAACCGAAAAATTCATACATTTCAGGCGTCAGAAGGCAGCAATCATCGTCCGCAAAACTAAAACCTGAAGGTTTATTACAAGGAGAATAACCTGCCTCCTCATCCATTATCAAAGCCATCTTAACAATAACATCACCTATCGCATTGCTGAATCTTTTCGCCAGATCAGGTTCATCCAGAATAAGAAATATAAGATTTTCAACTCCATAGACTGAGGCGGCCAGAGTGACCGGCCCTCTCACATGCCTGAGCAATGAAGGCTTATCTCCATAATCTTCAAATATACGCTTTTTCTTTTCTTCCCAGCCAGGCGGGAGGATAAACTCCCTTAAATCCAGTTTTTCAATACTATCTAAAAGCTTTTCAAGTTCTCCTGGTGATTTACAAGAACCCTCCAGCCATTCGGAATGTTCATTTATTTTATACTTTCCGCCAAAAACCTCTCCAATTCTTTTAATTGGAGGAAATAAACGGCCAGGTTCGGGAAAATCTTCCTGCAAAAGCCTTCTCCCAACTATTTTTTCAGCTTTGTCATTATACCTTTTGTTTAGTTCTATCCTTCTTTCCCTGGGTATCTCCAGCCAGGGGTTCCCCTCTTCATTCAATTCAGTAAAAACACACTCATCACTCATTCTTATCCCCATTGCCATCTGAGGGCTCGTCGGATCGAAACAGTTATCCCCATGTGAGGCATCATCATCTTTCCAGAACCTGTCAATATCAACATACACCATATCGCCATATCCCTCCCGAATACATTTGTACTATATGTTACATTATAACGATGTCATTTTATCATCCATTGTAATTCAAGGCCATGTATTATATAATTCTATTTGTATTATTTTATTATTAAAAGGGGAATTGCGGTGCAGGATCAAATGAAAATGCTCAATAATATGTTTCCTGTATTCTTCCATATTGTTGAAAGAATCTGCACTCCTTTATGGAGGATAGAAAACAAGAGTGTTACAAACCATAATATTATACTTATATATGATGGAAAAGCAAGTTTCCACTGCAATGGGCAGACGTTTGATGCGTTTTCCGGGAGCATGGTTTATTTCAAACCCGGGGATGCAAGGTTAGGCTTTACATATTCCGACAATCTGATGAAGTGCTATGCTGTGGATTTTGATTATATTTACCCCATTAAAAATTCCGGAATATGGAGCTTTAAATTTTTAAGCCTTCCATTTGAAACACATGAGAAAATAAACAACCATTTTCTCTTTTCCAGATTGCTCACGTTATTTAATGAGTTAACGTCCATCTGGATTTCAAAAAAAGACAATATGGAAATACAGCTACGATCGGTTTTTGCTGAAATACTCAATCTCTTGTTGAAATATAAGAGTGATGGCCAAATAAACTTTGACAAAATAAGAAAAGTAGAGCAGGCAATCAGTTTAATGGTAAAAAAACTTAACAGCAAAATATATCTGAGTGATATCGCAGCTTCCATTCATATAAGTCCATCTTATCTGGGGAGCATATTCAAGGAGATCACAGGCAAATCACCCATAGACTATTATATTAAAATGAGGATTGACAAAGCCAAGTCCTTGCTTCAGGAAGGAGCTTCCGTTTCTGAAGCGGCTTCACAGTTAGGATTTAACGACATATACTACTTCAGTAAATGCTTTAAAAAATACACAGGTATAAATCCTTCTAAAATAAAAGGTTAAAATACTGATTGTTGTGAATGTCAAATTTATTGAAACGTATATGGTGGCGAACGCGGGGGGACGGTTCTTAGAGTAGCATTCGGAATCTTACGCTAGCTTAAACTATATTTATCGGTGCAACTTAATTATTCTTCATACAATGATAAAGTATTTTGTTTTAAGCGTAGAATTTTCAAATATGAAGAAGAAGGATAGTCGAAAACGTTTTTTTCTGGTATATATTCGACACTCACCTTTTGATTTCCTTCTTCTTGTGTGTTGTTCTACAACACACGAATCGTCCCCCTGTGTTCCCTGCTTCCTTATTCTACTGTGACAGATTTTGCGAGGTTGCGGGGTTTATCCACATCGTTGCCTTTCAGCACCGACATGTAATATGCAAAAAGCTGCATTGGGGTTACGGCTACGATGGGGGCCAGCAGTGAATCTACATTCGGAATGGTAATAACGACATCAGCCGATTTCCCCGCTTCCATGGCATACTTCTCCTGGGTTATGGCCATTACAACCGCACCTCGTGCTTTAACCTCCTTGATGTTGCTGATCATTTTATCAAAGAGGCTTTCCTGGGTCAGCGAACAAATTACCAATGTTCCCTCTTCAATGAGCGCAATAGTGCCATGCTTCAATTCCCCGCCGGCATATGCCTCGGAATGGATATAGGAAATTTCCTTAAGCTTCAGGGATCCTTCCATTGAAAGGGCATAGTCCAGTCCGCGTCCGAGAAAAAAGATGCTTTTCGCGTTATAATGTCCGGAAGAAAATTTTTGTATGTTTTTCTTATTGAAAAGCACTTTTTCAATATATTCAGGAATTCTGTCCAACTCCTCAATATATCTGTCAGCCATATCCTGAGTCAATGCTCCTCTTTTTACAGCCAGATCAATGGCTATGAGGTAAAGGGCAGCCAACTGGGTATTGTATGCCTTTGTGGAAGCAACGGCAATTTCAGGGCCGGCCCAAGTGTACAGAATATCGTCCGATTCTCTGGCAATGGAGCTGCCAACCACGTTTACTACCGCTAAAACCCTGGAACCCTTTTTTTTAGCTTCCCGTAATGCCATTAAAGAATCAAGGGTTTCACCTGACTGACTTATAATAATGGTTAAGTGCTTATCATTTACTATGGGCTCCCTGTAACGAAACTCGGAAGCCAAATCAACCTCAACCGGAATCCGGGCAAGCTTTTCTATCACATACCTGGCGACAACTCCGGCGTGATAAGCGGTACCACAGGCAACAATATTGATTTTAGCCAAATTCTTTGCATCCTCGGGATTTAAATGAATTGAATCAAGTAAAATATGACCTTCTCTAAGCCGGGATGAAAGTGTTGCTTTAACAGCCTTTGGCTCCTCGCACATTTCCTTCATCATAAAATGTTCAAATCCGCCTTTCTCAGCGGATGAAACATCCCAGTCCACATGAAAGACTTCCCGCCGGACTTTTTCGCCAAGCAAGTTAAAAATAGTAACATCGTCTTTTTTAATCCGGACAACTTCCCTATCCTCCAGAATATATATATCCCGTGTATATTCAAGAATTGCCGGTATATCAGAAGCAATGAAATTCTCATTTTCACCAAGCCCGACAATCAGAGGACTGTCCTTCCGGGCCGCAACAAATTCGTCCCTGCGGGAAGTACATAAAACACCAAGCGCATATGAACCTTCAAGATCATTTATCGTGTCCATTACCGCTTTTACCAGATCCCCTTTAAAATTATATTCCACAAGATGCGCAATAACTTCGGTATCGGTTTCGGATTGAAAGGTATACCCTTTACCCTGAAGGAAATCCTTAAGTTTCATATAATTCTCTATTATACCATTGTGTACGATGGCGATTTCACCGCTTTTACTGATATGAGGATGTGAATTTACGTCACTGGGTTCCCCGTGGGTAGCCCAACGGGTGTGGCCAATACCGGCATTTCCCTCCGGCTGGCATGATTTCATTTTATCTTCCAGTGCGCTTAACCGGCCTTTTGTTTTAATCACTTCAATATTTCGTTTTTTGTTATATATTGCAACGCCTGCTGAATCATAACCACGATATTCCAGTTTTTTAAGTCCCTCCACCAGAATGGTGGCCGCCTGTTTCTGACCAATATAACCTACAATACCACACATTTAAATCTCCTCCTGATAAATTTGTAATTAAATAAGGGTTATCAAAACCGGCATTATCTTTTTTGTGATAAAAAGACTGCGCCCTTTAAAAGAAATACCGGTTTGGAATAAATATATGTGTTTTGAATTGCAGGATAACCACTTCAACTTCATTTGTCCCGCCGTCACCGGCAGTTTTTGTTCCGCTGTACGATGGTGGCTCACCGGGAGGTTTCCGCCGAATCTTTCGATAACCTCCTCCTCCTCGTCAACTTTTTAATATATGGGTATAGTCCCCATATCCGTAAAAGTCCTGGCGCTTTTCCCTGTCTCTGCCCTCTTCCTCCTTTCCAACAGACCTTAATACCCTGCAAAATATTATTTATCCGAGTTTTCGTTCAATCAAATCCGTTAGCTCGACAGCTTTTCTTGTAATATAGCTCTGATCCTTTCCCTCTATCATAACCCTTATAAGCGGTTCTGTTCCGGACGGACGGATCAGGACCCTTCCTTCACCATGAAAAGCATCTTCAAGCTCACTGCAGTTTTGCGCGATTTCGGGATCTTCCAAATAGGTATATTTTTTTTCATTTTTTACCTTAGCGTTTTTTAATACTTGGGGATATACGCGTATAACAGAAGCCAGTTCCGAAAGTGTTTTCCCTGTTTTTATCATTATCTGAACCAGTTGCAGCGCGGTAAGCTGTCCGTCTCCCGTAGTGTTATAGCCAAGAAGAATTATATGCCCGGACTGTTCACCTCCCAGTATATGACCGCATTTCAGCATTTGTTCCAGGACATATCTGTCTCCTACCTTTGTTTTCTCCAATATAATGCCCTGCTCTCTTGCCATAATGTCAAGGCCCAGGTTACTCATAACTGTCGCGACTATGGTATTGTTAGTGAGCCGGCTTTCCCTTTTCAACTCCAGCCCTATAATCCCCATAATTTTATCGCCATCTGCAAGCTGCCCTTTTTCATCCACCGCCAGAACCCTGTCGGCATCTCCGTCAAAAGCGATTCCCAAATCGCATTGGTTATTTATGGTAAAGGCTTTCAGCATCTCAATATGTGTTGAACCACAGTTTTTATTTATGTTAAGGCCGTCCGGACTGTCGTTCAATACAAGAACCTCTGCCCCTAACTCTCTGAAAACACGCGGTGCCGTTTCGAAAGCGGCTCCGTTCGCGCAATCCATTGCAATGGTCAACCCTTTGAACGAAAGATCAACTGATTTTTTAAGAAATGATATGTAATCATCCTTCGCTTCACACTTTTCAATTACGTTTCCTACCTTGTCACCGGTCGGATTTGGCAGATCTTTTAAGTTACCAAGGATGATGCCTTCAATCCGCTCCTCAATACTGTCGGATAATTTGTATCCTTTGGAATCAAAAAATTTTATCCCATTAAATTCCGCCGGATTATGAGAGGCGGAAATAACAACACCTGCATCTGCCCCATATTCACGGATCAAGTAGGATACAGCCGGTGTGGATATTACCCCTAAACAAACAGCCCTGGCTCCCGCAGAGCATATCCCTGCAACAAGGGCATTTTCAAGCATATCACCTGAGCGTCTTGTGTCCTTGCCGATTACTATCTGCGGCGTATGTTTCGCTTCCTCCGCTAAAACATACGCGCCTGTTTTTCCTAATTGAAACGCCATTTCACAGGTTAATTCGGTATTCGCCACCCCTCTGACTCCATCGGTACCAAACATTCTTCCCAATAGAAAACCTCCTCTTCAAGCTTGCCGATATAAAAATAATACCGTACAAGTTTCTCAATTTTTGTAAATTCACGTTTCATTATACTTGATCAGGGATTGTACTATCAATATTTTTAATAAGAAACAATAAAAATGTAACATTGTAAAGCATAGAAGAGGCTTATTGCTGTAATTCCTCTTCAAGCTTGTCGTAGTGTCCGACAAGCCTGTGATGTATATCGTCCAAAACAGACTCGGCTATATTTTTACAGTTATCGGTCATTCTCTCCATTGTATGTATCAGTTCAATATATGTTATGGCAGTATTTGGATTGCACTCTCCCTTGTTCAGTCGCTCGAGATGCCTTTCCCTTAAGGATTTTTCAATGTTATCCATTTTATTTTCTTCGGAAAGAACAATTTTTGCCTGGTCTTCATCGTTGTTTTCAAAAGCCGATATGGTTTGCTCCATAACATTCTCTATTTTTTCAAATACTTCCTTAAGTTCGGCCACAGCGCTATCTGAAAATTGAATTTTATTATCAATGTTACTGGCGCCAAGCATTGTTGAACTGTCGCAATGATCACCAATTCTCTCCAGATCATGTATCATACGCATATAACCGGTTAAACGGACAGACTGCCCTTCAGTCAATGTACTCTGGGACAGGATATTTGAAAGGTAATTCAGAATTTCATGCTGCAACATATCCACAGTTTCTTCCATCTTCTCAACTTCCTGAATTACTGATGCTTTCTGCTCCAGAATTATTTCCTTCGTAAGCCCTACCATTCTCTGTACTATTTTAGCCATTCTAAGCATTTCATTCATGGCAAGGTCCAGCGCCACTGTTGGAGACGTTACCTTATTTCCGATGTAAACAAGGGTTTTTTCGGTAAGCTCTCCCCTTCCTTTAAAAAAAGATGTAACAAGCTTTGCCAATAAACCGATAAACGGAATAAAAATTATGGTATTGCTTAAATTAAAAACACTATGGGAAAATGCGATTGCCGTTTCCATTTCAGATGCATGAGCCGGATGGCCCATTATTATATACACAAGCTGTTCAAAGGGTTTTATAAGCCAGATGAAAATAAGTGATCCCGTAACGTTAAAGATGGTATGCGTCATCGCGGCGCGTTTTGCATTTGTATTGGCCCCTATGGATGCCAGTAAAGCAGTAATGGTTGTACCGATATTGCTTCCGAATAAAATGGGAAGCGCGGCTCCAAGCGTTACCAATACCTGCCCATCGGCAGCCGTTTGGGCCGACAGCTTCTGAAGTATCGCTATTGCGGCGCTGCTGCTTTGGATAAGGGCAGTGATTAATGTTCCGATAGTAACCCCCAGCCATTTGCTGTTGCTGACCTGAATAATAATACTCTCCACAACCTGTGATTTTGCCAGCGGATTCATTATCTGACTCATTATATTAAGACCGACAAACAAAAGACCAAATGAGAATATTATTTGGCCTATATACTTAATTTTCTTTACTTTTGGGAAAAAAAACAGAATAAATCCTATTGCCGCAATGGGAAGCGCATAGTCGCCAATTTTAATTGAAACCAACCATGCTGTAACGGTTGTTCCGATATTTGCTCCCATAATTACACCGATGGCCTGCCTTAAAGACATCAGCCCCGCACTGACGAAGCCTATTACCATTACTGTCGTTGCACTGCTGCTCTGGATAAGGGCGGTTACCAGTATACCTACCAAAATACCCATAATCGGGTTACTTGTCAATAGCCCGACAATATGCCTGAGCTTCTCACCTGCTACCTTTTGAAGACCTTCGCCCATCATATTCATGCCATATATGAAAATGGCAAGACCCCCTAATAACCCAGGCAATAAACCCAGTATTTCTTTTGTTCCCATATGCACCTCCGTAAAATTTGCCACCGAAGTTTATTTTAGCATAAGGGCAGCAGGTAAACAAGGCCTATGGCTGATTTATGTACTCCCTGGGTCTTCGGATTCGGGTGCATTAGTTGGATTAGGAAGCCCACTAGTAGGTTCAGGAGGACCCATGGACTCCGGAGCCGGTGTTGGTGAGACCGATAACACAACTGCTTCTGTTTCAACTGTTACCAGGATACTGTCATCCGTATAAATACCGTTTGGCAGGGATATCTGCACTTCCATTGATTCTGTGCCTTCATTTATTCCGGTGACACTCACGAAGCTCTTTATTGACTTTATGTCCACCGTATCAAGAATCTCGCCAGGACCTTTAATCTGGAATGCAATTTCATCCTCTATGATCCTGTATTTTGTTTTTCCGGATACATCCCCGCCAAAGATTGTTATGGATGATTTTGGTATTGTTACTGTTTTATATGAGAAATGTTGAATATTTACCTGAGCCGTAATTGTACTGTTGCTTTTATACAACAGAACCCTGTCTGGAATCTGCAGCTTCAATTCCTCCTGAAATGACGCATCCACCTTGTCAACATTCAACTGCTCAGCTTCTATGACTTTGATATCTTTAATGATTTCGTAATCCCCTGTAATTTGAACAGAGTTTTGGGAAAGCATATAATCCTTAACATAATAATCCGCATTTGGTTTTCCGATGACGCTTGTGGACACCGGAACAGTTTTAGCCAGTTCAAATCCTACGTTAACCTGAACACTTCCATCCAATGAAGGTACAATTCTGTCATTTTCATTATAAACTTCAATCCTTTTGTTAATGGAATCACCCTTAAGCAATTGTTCCTGTTCCACCGAAACAATTACATTTTTTACGCTGTTCATTACACTTTCCAGTTCCTGAAGGATAACCGTATTGGGACTAAGTTTTACATTTACAGGTTCATACTCCTCCGGAAGCGCACCTACCCATTTGATATCAATGGGAAACTCTTTTCTTATAATTCTTTCCAGTGTTATTTTAACGTTTCTCGGATATACATTTGAAACAATAATCTCCTGGTTTCCATTATATTGCGGCAGGGTAACAGGCAACTCAGTCTGGCTTGTGTTTTCTATAGCACTGAAATCCAAAAAAGCTTGGAAATCATTGGATGTAACCTTATCAAGCCGCTGCTTTCTGCCTTTTACCAATACATCAACCGAAGCCGGTATATTGGATGATACAAGGCTTATATTCCTATCGGCCAGCACCTCCCTGTTGGTCTGAAGAGGAACCGATATCAGACGTTCATTAAGGGGATTTTGCTGTTCAAGAACAATAAACCAAATCACTATACCAATTAATACGGAAATAATTTTTAAGACAAGATCTCTTTCAAAAAATTTATCTATTATTTTATTCATCCGCTTTCACCTTTCTAAATAAAAAACGCACCTTTTTACTGGACTTCTTATCAAGAAGAAAGCGATATAATGCTTTTCGTAAAGTGTCGGGGGTTAAATTACGCGTAAGCCCGCCATTATGCGCATAGGATATTTTCCCTGATTCCTCCGATACCACAATGGATATCGCATCTGAAACCTCCGTAATCCCCAGCGCAGCCCTATGACGTGTTCCAAGTTCACGGCTCAGGCTGGAGTTTTCGGTCAGCGGCAGATAACATGCCGCTGCTTTGATTTTGTTATTTCTAATAATAACAGCACCATCATGCAACGGAGTATTTGGAATAAAAATATTTGTAAGAAGCTCCTGGGATATGAAGGAATCAATCTGCGTTCCCGTATTAATTACATCTCCTATTTTTGTATTTCTTTCCAATACAATAAGCGCACCAATATAATCCTGAGAAAAATGAGCGCAGCAATTTACAATTTCTTCAATGGAAGATGTGATTCGAAGTTGATCCGAGTTATCGTCAAAAAGTAAAAAGTTCCTGAATCCACTGTTCCCTACCTTTTCCAGCCCACGTCTCAGCTCCGGCTGAAACAAAACAATAAGGGAAAATCCCAAAAGCGAGATAGCTCCTTCAAGAAGGAATGCCATCGTCTTTAAACCTATACGTTGGGCAAGCCACAGACCGATAACAATAAAAAGGATTCCCTTAACCAATTGCATCGCTCGTGTTTCCCGAACTAGTTGTATCACTTTATAAACAATAAATGATATAATACTGATATCCACAAGCATCAGGAAAATATCCAGGGGGCCATCCAGCCCTAAGAAATTTCCAATAACTATAAAAAATTCTTCTATGTTACTTATATCTGTCACAAAAGTTCCCCCAAGGATTAATCGTTTTTACTTCCGGAAAATAAAATTTCTAATGAAATTATATCCTTTTCCCATCATATTTTGTACTACTTCACAAACTTTGTAATATAAATGCAAAATTCCGGCCATATTTCATGTTTTCTTGCTTATACAATACGCTTTCAGTTTTCAAGTGTCTGATAGATTAATCGCCGCATATAAAAAATGCGGCATATGCCGCATTTTCTCACCCTTTTACTTTTTCAACCAGCCTTGCGAAACCGATTGAATCATTTACCGCCATATCGGCCAGAACTTTTCTGTTAAGCTCTATTCCCGACTTTTTTAATCCGTCCATAAAACGGCTGTAGGACAATCCATTCATTCTTGCAGCCGCATTGATTCTGGTTATCCATAATTTTCTGAAATCTCTCTTCTTTGCTTTCCTGTCACGGTAAGCATATACCAAAGATTTCATAACTGCCTGATTTGCTATTCTGTATAATTTACTCTTAGCGCCAAAGTAACCTTTAGCAAGCTTTAAAACCTTTTTACGCCTGGCTCTTGTGGTAACAGCACCTTTTACTCTTGCCATTTTCTCACACCTCTTTCCGATTAATTGTATGGCAGCATTGCTTTAATTGTTGCCGTGTTAGCATCCGATGCTACTGTAGCTTTTCGAAGATTCCTTTTCCGTTTTGTCGACTTTTTGGTAAGAATATGGCTTTTATATGCTTTGTTTCTTTTTACCTTACCAGTACCAGTAATCTTGAATCTTTTTTTAGAAGCGCTGTGGCTTTTCATTTTTGGCATGGATATAACCTCCTCCGTTCTTCAGTTTAACTGATTATAGTTTCTCCCGGTTACATGCGGAATGAAAATACTTCTTGTTTCCTGCAAGGCCTTCTATTTTTCCTTGAGTGGAAGAAACATAACCGACATACTTCTACCTTCCATAACGGGCCTTTTTTCCATTTTTCCGTATTCCCTGATCATATCGGCAAACTTATCTATTACCTGATACGCCATAGAGGTGAATTGTACTTCCCTGCCTCTGAAACGTATGGATACTTTCACCTTGTCTCCATCCTGAAGAAATTTGATGGCGTTTTTCAATTTAAACGTAAAATCATGCTCTTCAATTTTTGCAGACAATCTAATTTCCTTTACCGTTATGTTTGTCTGTTTTTTCTTTGCCTCTTTTTCCTTCTTGGATAACTCGTAAAGGTACTTACCATAATCCATTATCTTACATACAGGGGGATCTGCATTCGGTGAAATTTTAACCAGGTCCATCTCCCTCTCATTGGCTTTTAATTGGGCTTCTCTGGCGGATATAACCCCTATCATTGTGCCGTCGAAATCAATCAGTCTGATTTCTTTATCCCTGATTTGACTATTCACCTGAATCTGACCTTTCTTAATATAAAACACCTCCATAATTTTTTGAACCCTTTTGTTCCCGTTTACACGACCATATAGGATACAAACACCTTCACAGCAGCTAAATATATACCCTGAGGTAACCTTATATGGAGTACGGAAGGGTTGTTTCCGGTTTTTCATACAAAAAAGCAGGCAAAACCACTTCACCTGCTTAAAACCATAGCATAATATCTGCTGTGATTAACCCTGTTATCAATTGACACAGGGTGAGAAGCGGAACTTCTACTTTATTGATATATAAAACTATACACGATAACAAATAATTTGTCAATAATCATGACGGTTTAGTTTATATAAATGTCTGAAAACTCTATCCGCAGACATTCAACACGGTTATTATCATATTCGTTTCTTTTGGTTTCCTGGCAAGTCTGTGTAAGCATATGATTGGGCAGCATAAATTTGAAAGTGCTTCCTTGCCCCTCTATGCTTGAAAGCCAAATTTCACCACCCATTTTCTCTACCAGCTTTTTCACAAGAAATAGTCCCATCCCGCTTCCTCTTTTCTCGGTGAAGCTTTTTCCATCAGTCTGACCGTATCGCTCAAATATGGAATACTGGTATTTTTTCGGAATACCCGGCCCTGAATCAGATACGGATATATAAACCTTTTCATTTAATACATTTAGTTTTACACCGATTTTACCTCCGACCGGAGTAAATTTAATCGCGTTGGACAAAAGGTTCAGCAGGATACGTTCGAGTTGAAATGTATCACAAGCAATAATATGTTCGTCCTTATTGCTATCAAATGATATTTGAATATTTTTTATTTCGGCATACTCGGAAACCGAAAGGGTTATCTCCTCAATAATACGTTTAATATCCTCATTTCTTTGATCAATCTGAAAAAAGTCGGAATCTATCCGGTTGATATCGATTAAATTGTTCACCATCTTTAAGAGTCTAAGACAGTTTTGTCTCATAATGTTGAGATATTTGTCCTTTACCTGTCTGTACCCGTTATCACTGGAATCTTTCGTGTTCAGTTGAGCAATTTGAATGGTAGACAAAATGACATTCAACGGTGTTCTGAATTCATGTGACAAAGCAGAAATCCAATCAAATCCGGAGTTATCTGCATAATTAATATCTGTATGTTCCTCATTCATTACGCTTGCCTTTTTATTTGCTTTTTTCATAAGATATTTTTTGCCGGCGGTATATTTCGAACTTAATCCACTTATTGATACCTTCTCCTTTACCCCAATTAAGCAACCCCCTTATCCATATAAGTATTTGCTTTTTTCTTTCTTTATATACATATTTATGTAATATTCAAAACTTTTATCCGTATATATTTATCGGATATTATTAATTTATATTTTAAAAGAAAAACATTATGTTATTCGTATTATAATCATATAAATATAAATAAATCAATATTCCCTGAATAAATTGCCTGTTTTTTTGCGTAAACAGTAGTGAACTCGTTCAGCTAAAGTTGAACAACGGAACTTCGGTGGGGAATTCTACCTCCATCGAAGCAGGGACAAAGGTGTGTACCAAAGGAGCGTACCCACTGGAACGCTCCCCTGGGGAGGGGATCATTTTGGGGTTTTTCTATAGTATTTCTTAAAATTGGCTTTTCCGGGGGTAAAATTGTGTTGCGGCAACCACTATATATGGTTATTCAAACGCTTTTCAAGGATTTTTCTATCTTCCTCAAACCCAGGTTTCCCTAAAAGCGCAAACATATTTTTCTTGTATGCTTCAACACCCGGTTGATTAAAAGGATTTACACCTAAAAGGTACCCGCTCACACCGCAAGCCTTTTCAAAAAAATAAACCAACTGTCCGAAATAATATGCTGTCATCTCCGGTATATTAAGAACCATATTCGGTACATTACCGTCATTATGAGCCAGAATCGTTCCTTCCATTGCTTTTTTATTAACATAGTCCAGGTTACATCCTGCCAGATAATTTAACTTATCCAGATTATCCCTGTCCTCTTTAAGAAGAATATCTTTCCTTGATTTTTCCAGGTTCAGAACAGTCTCAAAAATATTGCGTACTCCATCCTGTATATACTGACCCATAGAATGCAGATCGGTCGTAAAGTCAACACCGGCAGGGAAAATGCCTTTTCCGTCTTTTCCTTCACTCTCACCATAAAGCTGTTTCCACCATTCGGTTAGATAGTGTAGAGACGGCTCATAATTTACCATAATCTCCACGGATTTCATTTTTCTATAAAGAGCATTCCTGCATGCCGCATACTGGTAGGAAGGATTTTCTTCAAACGGTTTTCTGTACAGTTCATATCCATCAGAAGCTCCCCTTAGCATATCATCAATATTTATTCCCGCTGCGGCTATTGGAAGCAAACCTACAGCTGTCAGCACAGAAAAACGGCCCCCCACATCATCCGGAATAACGAAGCTTTCATAATTTTCGGAATCCGCCAGTGTTTTAAGCGCTCCTTTTTTGCTGTCGGTAGTGGCGTAAATCCTCTTTCTTGCTTTTTCTACACCATATTTTGTCTCCATATACTCTCTCAGTATCCTGAAAGCAATCGCCGGCTCGGTAGTTGTCCCGGATTTGGATATGACATTGATTGAAACATCCTTTCCCTCTATTAATTCCAGCAACTCCGAAAGATAGGCGGAACTGATATGATTTCCCGCAAAATAAACCTCAGGGCCATTTCTCTTTTCCTTAGGGAGCATATTATAAAAGGAGTGGCTTAACGCTTCAATCGCCGCTCTCGCCCCTAAATAGGACCCACCTATGCCGATAACAATAAAAACATCCGAATCATTCCGGATCTTCTCCGCAGCTTCTTTTATTCGTGATAATTCTTTCCTGTCATAATCAACCGGTAATCCTACCCACCCAAGAAAATCATTTCCGGGACCTGTTCTCTGATGAAGCTGCATATGCGTTTTTTCAATATAAGGCTGAAAATATTCAATTTCATGTTGATTAATAAATTCCCAAGTATTTGTATAATCAAATTTGATCGTCATTTTCATCTCCTCCTATGGATTAGTTTCTCATCATACTTTATAAAAGAGGCGATAACCCGCCTCTTTTAGCTTACAGTATTGCCTTATATCAAAACCTCTATATCGGATGCACTTTTGCTTCATAGTCTGCCATATCGGAATCGATCCTGTACTTCTGCGCTTTCCGGAATTCAAAGAATTTCTTTGCCACCGGCGGGAACAACGCATAGGATAATACGTCCTCATCCTGCTCCAGGTATTCTTTCATTTCATTTCTGATCTTATCCAGTTCAGGTTCAATCAAATCGGCAGGACGACAGGTAATCTGTTCCTCATCCCCAATGATTCTTTTAACAAATTCCTTGCTGATAGGAGCCGGAGTTTTCCCATATTCCCCTTTTACCAGTGCTTTGGTTTCCTTCGGAACCATCTTATAGCGTTCACCGGCGATAACGTTCATAACAGCTTGTGTTCCAACAATCTGGCTTGTAGGAGTAACCAGAGGAGGATATCCCAATTCTTCCCTTACCCTGGGAATTTCCTTTAACACATCATGATATTGATCCTCTTTTCCTGCCTGCTTTAACTGAGAAACCAAATTAGACAGCATGCCGCCCGGAACCTGATATAGGAGTGTATTGATATCGACACCCAAAACTTTAGGGTTCAAAAGCCCTGAAGCCAGGAACTCTTCTCTTAACGGGCGGAAATACTCTGCAATTTCAGACAGCAGATTCAGATCATACTTTGTATCATAAGGCGTGCCTTCCAATGTCGCCACCAACGGTTCCGTCGGCGGCTGTGAGGTTCCCATGGCCAGAGGGGAAATTGCGCAGTCAACTACGTCACACCCGGCCTCAATGGACTTAAGATAAGTCATTGACGCTACGCCACTGGTATAATGTGTATGCAATTGAATAGGAACCTTAACGTTTTCCTTAAATGCCTTCACCAGTTCATATGCCATGTATGGTGTTAACAGCCCGGCCATATCCTTGATGCATATGGAATCGGCACCGGCCTCAACCAATCCTTTCGCATCTTTAACAAACTGCTCCAGATCGTGGAACGGACTTATTGTATAACATACCGTTCCCTGTGCGTGGCCGCCTTCTTTTTTGGTGGCTTTCATGGCAACCTCCAGATTCCTCGGATCATTTAGCGCATCAAAAATACGAATAATGTCCATACCGTTTGCCACAGCCTTTTGGACAAAGTATTCCACAACATCATCGGCATAATGTTTATATCCAAGAATATTCTGTCCCCTAAGCAGCATCTGAAGTTTTGTTTTCTTTGCTTTCGACTTTATTTTACGAAGCCTCTCCCAGGGATCCTCATTCAGAAAGCGAAGACAAGAGTCAAATGTGGCCCCGCCCCAGCATTCCAGAGAATGATACCCCACTTTATCAATTTTTTCTATAATTGGGAGCATATGCTCGATTTTCATCCTTGTTGCTATCAAAGACTGATGTGCGTCTCTGAGCGTAGTATCCGTTATTTTAATTCCCATGGCGTATTAGCCTCCTTTTCTGTAGATTTTTTAGTTCACTATCCGTTGATGGAAACTATCAGGTCACCGCTGTTCACAGACGCACCCTTGGTAACATTTACAGAAGCAATGCTTCCATCCTGCGGAGATACAATTTCGTTTTCCATTTTCATGGCTTCAAGAATAGCAAGAACATCACCTTTTCTAACTGCGTCACCTGTATTGACCTTTATATCCAATATGGTTCCAGGCATCGGCGCCGCTACTTTTACCGCTCCCGCCGATGCGGCAGGTTTCGGTGCAACCGGTTTCGGTTCCGGGTCAGCGGCCTTTACGGTTGTTGCAGGGGCTGCTGAGACTGCCGGTTGAACTGTTGCTTCGGTTCCCCCCACTTCTTCAACCTCGACTTCATACTGATTTCCATTTACGTTTATAACAAATTTTCTCATAATAGTATATACCTCCATTACATATTTTCAATTACTATACTTTCTACTCATATTTTAAAGAATGCTTTTACAGTGGGATATTTCCATGTTTTTTTGCAGGCCTTGCTTCCCTTTTGCTTGTCAGCATCTCAAGTGCTCCGGCAATTCTGGCCCTGGTTGTTGACGGTTCAATAATATCATCAACATAGCCTCTTGAAGCCGCAATATATGGATTTGAAAACTTATTCCTGTATTCTTCTATTTTCTCGACACGGAATGTAATCGGATCTTGTGATTCTGCAATATCCTTTCTGAAAATAATGTTTGCCGCACCATCCGCACCCATAACCGCAATTTCGGCAGAAGGCCATGCAAATACCATATCAGCTCCGAGATGCTTGCTGTTCATTGCTATATATGCACCACCATAAGCTTTTCGCACAATTACGTTTATTTTAGGAACGGTTGCCTCCGAAAAAGCATAAAGCAGTTTAGCACCATGCCGGATAATTCCGGTATGCTCCTGCTCAACACCCGGCAAATAGCCCGGCACATCGGTAAAAGTCACCACCGGAACATTAAAGGAATCACAGAACCTGACAAAGCGGGCTGCCTTGTCTGAGGAATTCACATCCAACACCCCGGCGTTAACCTGCGGCTGATTGGCAATAATCCCAATTGTCCTGCCATTTACGCGTCCAAACCCGATAATGATACTTCTCGCAAACTCCTCCTGAACTTCAAGAAAGTTTCCATTATCAACAATAATTGCAATTATTTGCTTCATATTGTATGGTTTGTTCGGCCCGTCCGGAATAATCTGATTCAATTCCGCCGACACACGGTTTAAGTCATCGGTACAATCATTTAATTCACTGTCTGAAAGATTATTGTCGGGCAGGAAGCTTAAAAGCCTTTTTATATCTTTAAAACACTCATCCTCGGAAATACTCCTGAAATGGGCTACACCGCTGATTGCATTATGTGCGCCGGCCCCGCCCAATTCATCAAATGTAACATCCTCTCCGGTTACCGCTTTAATAACCGACGGACCGGTTATAAACATATGACTTGTTTTTTCAACCATAAACACAAAGTCTGTAATTGCCGGAGAATATACCGCTCCACCCGCACAGGGTCCCATAATAACTGAAATCTGAGGAATAACTCCGGATGCAATGGTGTTTCTGAAAAATATATCTCCGAAACCGCTTAGTGCATCAATTCCTTCTTCTATTCGAGCTCCGCCTGAATCGTTAATGCTTATGAAAGGAGCGCCCATCTTAACAGCCATATCCATAACCTTTGTAATTTTCTTAGCATGCATTTCGCCGAGGGATCCGCCAATAACAGTGAAATCCTGGGATGAAACATACACAAGACGGCCATTGACAGTACCGTAACCGGTAATAACACCATCACCCGGAATCTTTTTCTTCTGCATGCCAAATTCAATACTTCTGGTTTCAACAAATGCATCAACTTCAATGAAACTGTCAGGATCCATCAGCATTAGAATTCTTTCTCTGGCGGTCTTTTTACCGGCGGCATGCTGCTTTTCAATACGATCCTTCCCACCGCCCAGAGATGCTTTTTGTATCCTGACGTTAAGGTCGTTAATTTTATCCATTGTATCCATATTACCCCACCTCATAATTTTAAAATTTTGCTTTTCAACAATTAAGAACAGCCTAAATGTAAATTTCTGTATATTCTGATGCATAGACCATATTACCGCTATTTTACTCTATATTGACTGCAATTATTTAGAATTATAACGTAATTAGGATGTCTTTGCAATAATTTAGATAAGTTTTTGCCAAAAAATTAACAAACCCAAATAAAACATTTTTATATCCGTAAAAATGAATTTATTATTATTTATATTATCAGATGTATATTTTCTCAAGAACCTAATAACAGACTTCAGTGGTATTTGTACAGAGAATATCCGGATATGCTATTCGGTTTTATAGAATTGTACAACCGGGTATCTTTATACCCAAAACTGTGAAACATAATAATATTAGCACACCGTCACCTGTTCCTTACAGCTTTCCATCCTTAAGGGTTAATACCTTCTCCGCTTTTTCGAGGATAGAGATGTCATGGGTTACCACTAAAATAGAAGCGTGATTTTTACATTCATGTAATACATTCATAACATCCAGAGCGTTTTCATGATCTAATGCCGCAGTCGGTTCGTCTGCGAAAATGACTTCGGGTGTATTTGCCAGGGCTCTTGCGATTGCTATTCTCTGACGCTGACCCTGTGAGAGATACGGCGGTTTTTTGTCGGCAAGGTGTAAAATCCCCAGCTTTTTTAGTAGAGATAATGCGAACTGCTTTGAATCTGTAACCTTGTGATGGATACCAATCATAACATTTTCAAGAGCCGACAAATAGTTCAGCAAAAAGAGCCTTTGAAAAACAAAACCGAACTTCTCCTTGCGTAAAACATCTTTTTCATAAGGTGAATAAGATTCCAGATCAACATCATTGATATAAACCGTACCCGAAGTTGGAATCCGAAGCCCTGAAAGCAAATATATCAGGGAGCTTTTACCGCTGCCTGAAGGACCCTGGATAACCGTCATTTCTCCAGGCTTAACGGAAATACTGACATCTTTGAGGCATGTTGTTTTCTCTTCCCTGCCATATACCAGACCAAGGCAACGTCCGTCAATACGCATTATTCATCACCGCCTTCCAGGATGGAGACAGGATCCAAACCGGCAAGAAGACGCCAGACAGGTATAATGCTAAACAGTGCGGCAAAGAGGGGAACACACACAGTCTTTATAAAAAAGGACAGATTCCATAAGCGTATGATTTGCCCCCGTGGAGAAAAAAGCAGCCCATCGATGATTGCTCCAAACAAAACAGCAGCCAAAACTCCGCACAAAAAACCTATAAAGCAAAGTATGCTTATTTCAAGGCAAGACCGGAGCAGCACCTCCTGCCGTGTGTATCCCATGGCATTCAGCAGGCCGAATTCACGACGTCGCTGATACATATAAATATAGGTCAGAAAACCGACGCATAAAGAAACAATCAATATGACTACAAGATTAATCACGTTCAATATCATTATAAAGCCTTTTGTTGATTGATAAGAATTATCCTTAACGATATCCGTTGTTCTGAGTTCAAGATCCATAAGCGGCAGATACTCCAGCCGTTTGTTCATCTCCTGCATACGTCCCTTTGCCGGTAGAATTATGATTCCAAACCTGAAAGGATCATACACTTCATTATCTTCCATCCACTTCTCAATGCAGGTGAAAGATACAATGGATTTTCCATCCAGCAAGCCTACAATCCGATAATTTCCTTTCAGAGCTTCATTCCTGTCAATATGGCTTCCAATGCTATCACCAACCGATATTCCCTTGTTTTTAGCCAATAGATGGTGTACGGCAATTTCCTTGCTATCGGGATTTGGAAGGCGTCCCTCGGTTAACCTGACATTAAGAAGAGACATCAGTTCGGACATATTGGATGTGTATACCGTGAATACTCTTGTTCCGGTTTCACCACTAATGATACAATTATAATTAATATACTGAAAAACCCATGGAATAACCCGGTTCACACAATCCCACCGTCTTATACTGTCCACAAGTTCCGGATCAATCAAAGCTCCTTTAGGAGTTATACTGGTATAGTATTTCTGAGGTTCCACATAGGCCAGTTCGGTAGTATGGAAAGTGGAATCAACCAGCATCTGTATGGCATACAGCAGAAAAACACTGGCGAATACAGCGGTAAAAACCGCAAAAAAACGTTTTCGGTTATTTATGTAGTATTTAAAAACAGAAAGCGGCTTCATAACACCCTCCACATTTTCAGAATAAACCATCTCTGCAGATGAGTCAACCGCATTCAATGATCGTTTTGAGGAACCGTTTCCCTGCTTCCAGGTCAGGAACCATCTCCGGCTGACTCAATGTAGATTTGGACATTATATCCGGGTTTTAGAAAGGTATTCCCCTGATTCAGTGTAATATGCACGGGAATGATTGTTTCTCCGCTTCTATGAATTGCCCTGGAAGAAATAAAAGTAACCCTTTCCCGAAATTCATACTCCCTGTTTGCATCGGGAATGACATAAGCCTTGCTTCCCTGTACAACACGGTCTATAAACTGTTCGTTAACCTCTGCTATAATCGTTAATGAATTCAAATCCTGAAGAATAAAAATAGGTTGAGAGGCGGGAATTGTGCTTCCCTGAATACATCTGATTTCACCGACAAGGCCTTTCTCAATTATACTGATAAGATGCCCATCCTGAATACAGGGCCGGTTTACCAGGTCATTCAGCTTAACCAGCTTATATTCGAGGGGCTCAAACTTCATCCTGCTTGTGTACAGTGTTTCTTTCAGCCTGTCTACTTCGGATTTAAGCTGATATTCCTGACTTTTAACAGAAAACTCAAGGCTTTTGAGCTCCATATCAAGCTCCTTTATGCTGCTCTCCATCTCCTGCAGTGTCTGTGCCGGATAACTCCCAGACTTTACCAATTCCATCCGGTGGGTATATTCCTTGTATAAATCCTCCCGTTTGCTTTCCTGAGCCTGAATAAGGAACAGAAGCCTTTGTATGTCAGGGGAAACCCTTTGTTCCAGCGCAGATTCCTTTTCCTTCACCTGGTTTTGAAGCAGGGTTATTTCTTTTTTTAAAAGTGCCATTTCCTGAACTATATTGTTTTTTTCTTCTTCCCACAATCCAAAATCAAGGGTTGCCAAACTTTGGCCCATTTCCACCAGTTGCCCTTCGCTTACATTGATAGATGTGATTTTTACCGGAAAATCCAGGGAAAGCGCCTGTTCTTTTTGAATACTCACCGTTCCGAAGGCTTCAATATCCCGACTGCCGCTGTCCTGTACCAGAACCGGTACAGGTGCCGCTTGATCCTGACAAGCACAGGTTATTAATATTAATAGAAACATTAAAATAAATATACTTATTCTCATAACAACCTCCAATCTACTCTACCACTTCCCCGTCTTTCAATCGGATAACCCTTTGCGTATATAGGGTGGATTCCTGTGAATGGGTAACCATGATGATGGTTTTATTTCGGTCACGATTAATGCCCGACAAAAGCTCCAATATGCCCATTCCGGTTTTTGAATCCAGATTTCCGATAGGCTCATCGGCCAGAATGATCTCCGGATCATTGATAAGAGCCCGGGCAATGGCAACCCGTTGCTGTTCACCCCCTGATAATTCACGGGGAGTATGTCTGCGTCTGTTTTCAAGACCGACACAGAATAGCAGTTCCTTGACCTTTGCTGAGCAGGATTTCCCCTTTTTCCCGTCCAGTAAAACAGGAAGCAGAATATTCTCCTCTACGGTCATATTGGGTACAAGGTTGTAAAACTGGAAGACAAACCCGATTTTCCGCCGTCTTAGGCGGCTTTCCTCCCTGTCCCGAAGGGTTGTTATCTCTTTGCCGTCAATCCATATCCGTCCTGAAGATGCTTTATCAAGAGCACCCAACAGGTAAAGAAGAGTACTCTTCCCGGAACCGGAGTGGCCCATTACCGAAACAAACTCCCCCTTGTATATCTCAATAGAAATATTCTTTAAAACTTCAACCGAATTAACGCCCACAATATATGTTTTACATAAATTATCTGCCTTGATCATGGTAGTCATGAATCTTCTCCCCGCTTTCCTCAGGCTATTCATATTGAACAGTTGAAACCAGATTTATTTTTCCAAGCCGTATTACAGGACCAAGTGAAGCCAGTAATGGAACCAGAAACCCTCCTGTGAAACAAGTGATTAATACCGGAACCGAATAATAAATGCGGGTTTCCGAACCAATGGCTTTTATTACATAGGGAATGATATTAAACATGACAAGAAGGCCTGAAGATACTCCGGCCAAACCTCCCAATATTCCGCATACAAAGCCTTCTGCCAAAAGCATTTTTACCATCCGGGAAAAGCTCATGCCTATGGATCGTAAAATCGCCAGAGTCCTTTTTCTCTCCATGAAGCTTATCAGCATGTTGTTTAAAATACCAAAAGTACCGGTTAGTGCGGTAATTACAGAAAAAAACTTAAGTATTGAAAAAACCTGTTGGTTTACCTCAAGGGTTTCCTGTATCAATTCTTCTACTGTCTGTACGAAAGGCTTTTCATGCGCGAATAACGACTGCAGCCGGTTAACCGCCTCACGGGTATCATCCTTGCTTTTAACATAAAAGGTTCCCGGGGAATTTGATGCGATATCTCTCCTGAAATTGCCCTCTGATATTAACGCATAGCTCCATCTGCCGGGAAAAAGATTATCAAAAAAACCCAGAACGGTGTAATTTCTGTAAATAGTGTTTCCCCGGCTTCCCCTAAGAAGCAGCCTTAAGGCGTCCCCCTCCTTAAGATCCCATCTGTCCCGTAGAATGGTCGAAAGTAGAATCATTCTTCCGTCATCCAGACGGTTCAGAATCTCTCCCTGTCCTTGTGGTACGGACAGCGTGTGGAAATTTTCAAAATCCTTTATACAAATTCCCTGAACGCAATATATCGGCTCTTCATATCCTTCCAGATAAACCACAGAGCGTTCCTGGTTTTCCAGAACATCCTGGATATCGGGTAAGTCGGTCAATATATTTTTAAGGTTTTTATTTGGTTGGGAAAACCGCACGAGGATATCATAATGGCATCGGTCATAGCAATCCATGATTTGCCGCATTTCTCCGTCATTGAGGGTAATTACCATAAAAAGACTGGATACACCAATTGTAATCAACGTAATATTGTTTAAGCTGTTTTTGTTGCTTCTGACCTGTCCCAGAGCCAGCAGACCTTCATTCTGAAACAGAAACCGCAGAAACCAGCCCATGACACGGCTGAATACACCGGCTATAACGGGAATCAGAATAACCATTGAAATCATAAAGAGGAGTATGCCGGATATACTGACCCATTTTCCCATTTCAGCAGGTACTAAAGAAGAGGCACTCAGGGAAACGCAAAACAATACAAAACCAAACAGAATCAATATTTTTCTATAGTTTTTTCTTGCTGTCGGAGAATGAAAAACAAGTTCTTTTACCGGCAGCCGGGATATCCGTACCGCAGGGGCAATAGCGCCTGCCAGTGACAATAGTACTGCGGCGGCAAAAGAAAGAAGTAGATAAGCAGGATCGAAGGAAGGCAAAAAAAACCGGAGCTTCATATCATACCGTGAAATAACAATGGACATAATATACAGCAGGAAAATACCAAACCCGCAGCCCGCAAACCCGCCCGCCACGCCATAAAACATGCTTTCCAGCAAAAGAATTGTCCTTGTTGAGTGAATTGTCGCACCAATACTTCTGAAGGTACCAATAACAGGAAGACGCTCAAGCATAATGACTTTAAAAGCCGAATAAAGGATATATATACTCATAAAGCTTAATATGATTGTAACTATCATGATTGGTGTAACAATTTGGTCGGTCTGACGTTTTATTTCATTTTTACTGAAAGACTCTTTAACCGTATAATATTTATAAGGAACGGATAATAAAGTAATCAGCCTGTATTTCAGCTCCGGCGATTTGAGTTTGATATATATTCTGTCTACCCGCCCCGGAACTTCCAGATACGATGCAAGACGATCTTTTGGGACTATCGCGGATACTATGTAGTTACCTCCAGCAAAAAAACCTTTCGGTGAGGCTATTCCACTAAGCCTTAGAGAATGCCGGATACCGTTTATTGTAAGATACAGGATATCACCAACATTGATGGAATAACGGTCGGTTACGTTTTTCCCCAGAATGGTTTTCCCACCCATAAAAGGGAGAACTCCTGCATCCTCCACCATAGGTACAGGCGTAATTTCATTAAGGTCATCCCAGTCTATTCCCCTGACCGAACATAAAATTTCTTCTCCCGAAAGTGTCTCAAGAATACCGAATCCGGATATTTCTCCCACAATGTATTCGGCTGAAGGCATCCATTGCAGTGCTTCCTGCATGTAAAAATATGGAGAGGGAGAAAAGCTGTTCCCCTGAACAAGGATATCGGAATAGCCATATGTACTCCGCCATGTGTCCATCTGAATCCGGACCAGGGAGGAAGAAACAGACAGGGATGAAAACAGCATTCCGGATGAAATAATGATAGCGCACAGAATCAGGCTGGTTCTGAACTTATTCTGCCACAGGCATTTCAACAGGTATTTCAGGAAAATGGTCATTGATCTGCCTTTACTTCTTCCAATTTGCGTTTATATTGATCGGTGACCGACTTCAGATCAAGGATCAAAAAGGCAATCTTCCAATCACCATCCTGTTGGCCCACCATAATATGATATTCCTTTGAATCATATCCTGTTAAATTGATGTCCTGATGTTTGTCCAGCTCTTGTGCCACCAGATACCCATAAGCCTTGTTATACCGGGCGCCTTTATATTCATAGTTTTTAAACTTATCCACTTTTGCACCTATACTGTAACTCTGTATGCTCTGTATTTCAGACGAAACCTCCCGCCATTCGGTGAACTCTTCCAAAGTAATATTGGTTTTGTCGAAATCGGACAGGCAGTCATAGGCAGCTTCAAAAGTTCGGTCCTGAAGGTTTTGAAGATATCCCTCCAAAACTTCACGGGCTCCGGATTCTCCTCCTTTGCATCCGACTGCGATGACACATAAAAACAATGTGAGCATAACCAATAGAAACCTTTTCATAAACTGACCCCTTTCATATCACAATTTGTCTAACATAACTCGTTGCACCGGTTGAATCAAAAACATCGGCAGAGCTTGGTCCGTTATGTACAACGGGTTAACATAAGAATACATTAAATATGAAAATGGATACAGTCATTCATATCATAAAATCTGTCATTAAAAAAATGACTCCTGTCATATGACAAAAGAAAAGTTCCGATGTTCAGCTTTAGCTGAAGAGTTCACTT
>CAZSVI010000008.1:0-45868 GCA_964610205.1 uncultured Oscillospiraceae bacterium | reverse complement strand
AATTATACTAGACGGTCGGGATGTAATTGGTCTTTCGCAGACAGGAACGGGGAAAACAGCAGCGTTTGGGCTTCCGGCCATAGAAAATATCAAAATTGACGAAAGAACCTTACAGGTATTAATTCTATGTCCGACACGTGAATTGGCTATTCAAGCGGCTGAAGAAATGAAAAAGTTTGGTAAGTATACAAAAGGATTGAAGACCGTACCTATTTATGGCGGGCAACCCATTGAACGGCAGATCAAGTCGTTAAGACAAGGTGTCCACATTGTTATTGGTACTCCCGGCCGGGTTATGGATCATATGCGCCGAAAAACCTTAAAGCTTGACAATGTTCGGGTAGTGGTTTTGGACGAAGCCGATGAAATGCTGAATATGGGATTTCGGGAGGATATGGAAACTATCTTAACAGATGTACCAAAGGAACGCCAAACGATTCTTTTTTCAGCGACCATGTCCAAAGATATTATGAGAATAACCAGAGAATACCAAAATAATCCTGTAACAGTAAAGGTGGTTCACAAGCAATTAACTGTTCTCCAAACCGAACAGTATTATTTTGAAGTGGTTCATTCAAAAAAACTGGATGCCTTAATCCGTTTGCTGGACTATTATGATCCAAAGCTCTCTCTGGTTTTTTGCAATACAAAAAGACGAGTAGATGATTTGGTCAGTGAGCTTCAACTGCGAGGCTATCTGGCGGAAGGACTTCATGGGGATTTGGGTCAAACCGCCAGAGACAGGGTAATGGGTATGTTTAGAAGCGGCCGTATTGATATTCTCATTGCGACTGATGTTGCTGCCAGAGGGATTGATGTGGATGATATCGGAATTGTTTTTAATTACGATATTCCGCAAGACGAGGAATATTATGTCCATAGAATAGGTCGTACAGGCAGGGCGGGACGTGCGGGTATTGCAATGACCTTTGTGTCGGGGCGAAGAGAATTTTATGCTTTAAAAGATATACAGCGCTATACCAATACTAAAATCTATCCCAAAGCGATTCCCTCCTCCAGTGATATTGAAGAAAGCAAGACCAATCGTTTTACCGATCAGGTTAAGGATGTGTTAAAAGAGGGCGATTTGGATCGGTACCTCAGAATAGTAGAGAATATCATGGAAGATGATTATACTTCCTTGGATATAGCGGCGGCATTAGTTAAAATAAAAATCACAAAAGACAATGAGTTGCAAGAAGGTGAACAGGAATATATTGATGAATCTGTTGCTGAATCAGGTATGGCAAGGCTGTTTATTAACATAGGAAAAAATGATAGAATTCAAGTGAAGGATGTATTGGGCGCAATAACAGGAGAAACAGGCATACAAGGAAAAGTCATTGGTAAGATTGATATGTATGATAAGTTTACTTTTGTCGAAGTTCCCGTTGAAAATCAGAAAGAAGTATTGGCGGCAATGAAGTTGTCACAGATTAAAGGTAAAAAAATAAATATAGAACCTGCGAAGCTTAAGAGGTAAAAGAATGTTAAAAACCATTGAAACAACACATGCATCAATTAATGGCTATATGATACGGCCTTATCGATGATATTTATTGGCTTCCGGATTTTTCGGGAGCTTGTAAGGAGCTCTCTTAAATTACTCCGCTATTTTATCCAGGCTGATAACTCCGCAAACAGCTTTTTCCCTGTCTCCGAAATTGATCAATATATCATACAGGCCATCATCGAGTTGAACGATTTCACCTTCGACGGTTTCCAAAGATCTGTTTATTCTGCCGTTCCACTTCCAGGAACCAAGAACGGCTTCCGTCCTGCAAATATGGTAGCATCTCAAGCCGGCGTTTTTACGGATATATATATTAACGGTTGGATTAGGACATCCGTCTCCTGAAATAGTTACAGTATCCCCATTATGAAGTATATAATTATTATTTTCATAAGAAGCCGTATCCGATTCAATTTTTATATCCTGTACGACAGGCATGTCTTTCTTCCACCCCTCAACCAGGTAATCAGCAATCAAACCTGAAAAAAGAATATAAAATTTTGATTCACCTTCGTTATCCATCTGTAATATGAACTGATTGGCAAGGGTGGAGACAGTCCAGCCATCAGAGTGGTTTACAACCTCATAGGACGGCCAAAGATAAAGCCGGTTGCCGTCTTTTAATGAAATGGTTAAACCAATTGGTTTGATTTTGGGTAACACAGTATCGAGTACTGTTTTTTCAGCCTCGAACATATCAAGATTTTCATTCAGCATTTCCAATATTTTGTCAATAATAATATTATCATGCCCTGAAAACAAAACCTTTGTGGTTATGCCGCCCAGTCCCCCTGTCATAGTTATCCACTCAACATTTTGTCCGTTTACGGTGGTAAACGGTATTTTATTTGAATAAGTACTCAATTCACTCGGGGAATTGGAGATCCGGGATTTTTCATCGCATCCTGTAAATAACAGAATACAAATACAGAGTATAGTCCAAAAACTCCGTTTCATTTGTAAATTCCTCCATTAATCCTTAACAAAATAATTAGACGACAGAGAAACGAAAAAGTTTCATTTATATTACAATTCGTTTAATCAAACCGCTCCCTATAGCTGCCGCTTTTAAATTTACAAAATCAATGACCTGGCACCAACAACATTTCGGATGAATAATATATTTAGAAACCAGGTTTTGTATGTAGTTATAACGAGGAAAGAACAAAGGGCGACATAAAACGGTCTTAGCATTTTTTACATGCGTCAGAACAGAATACGTACTTTCGGTCCTTCATATACTACACCTGGAAAGGAAGTGTGATTATGCAGCCTGTCCGGATAGCGGCTGGTGACGGAGCCGGGGAGTTGTTGGATTATTTGCAGAAGGAATTGATAAAAAGTGATGCATCCGGAGATGTTTTTACTGTAAACCAGGAACATGATGACGGATTTATAGCGGTTGAATGTAAAAAAAAAGAAAAACCCAGGTGCAACCGCGCTTTTGTTGAACAACTGTCTTCTGTTCTGGCGGATTATATGATGTCAGCATATGACGGAATGCTGCTAAACAGGATAGCAAAGAAGAATTACGGATATTTAAGACCTAATGAACGCCGCGATATTATTGGTATTGCACAGAGAAAACTTAAGGAAAACGATCAGAACTTTTTTGACACTGTTATTCGTATAAGAAGGAGAAATTTAGTTACCAGAAGGCTGACCGACTTTCTTAATCAAAGCAACCATATTATTCTCGAAGGTTTTGTAACCTTCCGTATGCAGGAGTACGTGAAAGAATTGGAAGAAATTATGGACTGGGCTGTTCGGCAATATCTGGTGGAAAAAGAGTATCAGGAATTTATTAAACTTCTTACCTGCTTTGTACAAATGCAAAAACCGAAATTTCAATGTGTTCATATAATCGCTGAAAAGGACTCAAGTTTTTCAGTATATGATGAAAATATGGAAAGAATATCAGAGCAATGGTTCAGTGAGTGGGCGGAAGATCAGACAGACGGATCTATTAAGGAAGAGGATTTGTTAATCAGTTTTCTTATTTCTGCCGCACCTAAACAAATTATTTTACACAATGTATCTGATATTAACAACAGGGAGCTTCTTGATACAATTATGCAGGTTTTTTCAGGAAGAGTTACCGCGTACCGGGACTAATAATCGAATAGCATCTTTGATATTTCTTTATCCTTTTTCTCCCTCATGTTTATTTATGGATAGAAAAACATGAAATTGTTTGAATGTTTTGGTTAGACCTTGTACTATTTAAAAATTTTGTTGTATAATGAGATAAGGCAGAAAAAACTGCATAATTCTCAGTTTCTCTTTATTAAATTTAAAGAGTTGCTCATGGGGGTATATCTATTGGCGGTAAAGATTTTTCAAACACTTGTTTACAGGATAAAGGAAATACTTAATTGTGATGCTGGTATTACGGATTCTTACGGAATGGTAATCGCAAGTACAAAAACGGATGAAATCGGCAAGTACAGCGAGGATTCCGTTGATTTTATCAATTCAAGCGAGATGTATTTTGAAAATGACAATGTCACATTTATAAAAGTGGATAACCATGGAACCACTGATTATATTGCGTATGTTTATGGTCCGGGAAAGCAGCGTAAGCAGGCAATGGAGCTTATAAGTCTTGGTATTGAGAACGCAAAGCTGTACTATGAGGAAAAATATGATAAAAACAGTTTTATTAAGAATGTTTTGCTGGGGAACATCCTTCCCGGAGATATTTCAATCCGTGCAAAGGAGTTAAGGGTTAAGGATGAAAGCAGAAGAATCACCTATCTTATACGTACCGAAAAATCAAAGGACATATACGCCTATAATATTATTCAGAGCCTATTCCCTAATGACACCAAAGACTTTGTTGTACTGCTGGATGATCAGAATACCGTTCTTGTTAAGGATTTAAAAGACAAGGAAGAAAAAGATGATATTTACAAGAAGGCAAGAATAATTATCGATACACTGAATACCGAACTTATGGTAAAGGCTTATATTGGCATCGGTACCGAAGTAGACCGTTTGCGTGATATTTCACGTTCTTTCAAGGATGCTCAGACAGCGCTAACAATTGGTAATATTTTTGAAACAGATAAAACCATTATCGACTATAATCATTTAGGGATAGGACGTTTGATTTATCAACTTCCTACAACGCTATGCAAGCTGTATTTGAATGAAGTTTTTAAAGAGGGTGTTTATGAGTTAATTGATCCTGAAACAATGATTACCATACAAAAATTCTTTGAAAATAATCTCAACGTCAGTGAAACCTCAAGGCAACTGTTTGTTCATAGAAATACCCTTGTTTACAGACTTGATAAAATTCAGAAACTGACGGATATGGATTTACGCAACTTTGGCGATGCAATTCATTTCAAGGTTGCCATGATGGTAAAACGGTATCTCGAAGAGGCAGGCAGGCTAAAAACATAAGATAAATTGGAGATGTATTGCTTTGATAGAGTTCAAGGATGTAATGAAACGTTATTCAAACGGAACCATTGGTATACAGAATGCAAACTTTGTCATTGAGAAGGGTGAGTTTGTTTTTGTTGTAGGCGCGAGTGGGTCGGGTAAATCCACTTTGTTGAAACTGATCCTTCACGAGGAGGTTCCAACTGAGGGAGAGGTTTATGTAAATGGGTTCAGTATTCATGATATGTTAAGAGCGGAGATCCCTTACCTTAGAAGAGGTCTTGGGGTTGTCTTCCAGGATTTCCGGCTGTTGCCGAACAAGACGGTTTATGAAAATGTATCCTTTGCCATGCAGGTGGTGGAAGCTCTGCCCAGGGAAATAAGAAGGCAGGTTCCCGTTGCATTGGCCCTTGTGGGTTTAAGTAAAAAAGCCAGGGCATATCCGGATCAACTTTCTGGTGGAGAGCAGCAGCGTGTGGCTATGGCACGGGCTCTGGTCAACAACCCGTCGGTTCTGATTGCGGATGAGCCTACCGGGAATCTTGATCCAAACACAAGCTGGGAGATTATGAGTCTTCTTGATGAGATAAACCAGCGCGGAACCACGGTAATAATTGCAACCCATGAAAAAAGTATAGTGGATAATATGAAAAAGAGAGTTATCGGTCTGGATTACGGACGAATTACCCACGATGTTCAAAAGGGGAATTATACAAATGAAGATTAGAACAATAAAGTACATGATACAGGAAGGGTTCTCAAATACATATAAAAACCTTTTAATGACACTGGCTTCCGTTACGATGGTAATCGCGTCCCTGCTCATTTTCGGAATCTTTTTAATGATTATGATAAATCTGTCTTATAATTTAACACAAATGGGAAAACAGATGGAAATTGTAGTTTTTCTTGATAGTGATATATCTGCCTTATCAGCCGGGGATATAGAGCAAAAAATAAAAAATGACGAAAGAGTGCTGCAATATATAAGAGTATCAAAGGATCAGGCTTTTTTGGAACTGAAGGAGATGATTGAAAGTTCGTCTTCAATGGAAGGGTTGACACCGGACTTTTTACCTGAATCCTTCAGAATTAAACTTAAAGACCCCGGTGAAAGCGATGTGTTTGCCGATGGGTTGAGTAAAATGGATGGAGTTGATGAAATTGAGTTCCCCCGTAAGCTTTTGGAAAGCCTGGAGTTGATACTTAAATGGGTTAATGCCGGAAGTATGTTTGTTCTTGCCTTGCTGTTAATAATTTCAGTATCCATCATAGCCAATACAATAAAGCTGACGGTTTACGCAAGAAGAAAAGAAATAGGAATAATGAAATATATCGGCGCAAATGACGGGTTTATCCGATGGCCCTTTATCATTGAGGGGATGATTTTAGGCCTTATCGGAGCGGGTATTTCATTTGTCATTACCTGTTATCTTTATAACGCGCTTGAATCATATATCAATGATGAGGTGATTTCCTACGGCGTAGCCCTGTTAAAGATGGTTCCCCTTAAGAATATCAGCGGACAGATACTTTTTGTATATACTATTATTGGAATGGTGATGGGAGCCGTTGGAAGTATAATTTCTGTGCGAAAACACTTGAATGTATAGGGCTTGTTTTTGTATAATATGTATAGATATAATTCCTGGAAATAAAAAATTACAGAATAAAATAAATAATCTGGCAAAAATATGAAATAATAAAACAAAAATGGTTTTCAGTCGATAATAATTATGGATTCATTCCAAAGGCACAGAGCTGGTTCTTTTGACTGTTAAACCGTGCTGGAGGGCTAAAGAAATGCATGATAAACGGAGGGAACAATCACAAATGATAAAACATATCAGCTTTATTTTCATCGTGGGTTTTCTAATTACTGTTCTGGCGTTTCAAAGCATTGCCAGCCAACTTACGGATTATCAGAAACAATTGAACACAGCGAATTCCAAAATGAGTACAGTCCAAAAGAATATTTCCACCGCAACGGCGGATTTGAACTGGAACAAGCAGAAAAGGGACAACCTGATAAAAGATTTAGAGGCTAAAGGTCTTGAAAAGGAAGAGATTGAGCAGCAGATAGAACTTCTTGAACTGGCTCTGCTGTCTCTTGACGAGGCCATTGCAAAAGCTGAAGAAGAGTATGATCATCAGGAGTCTTTGTTAAAAGAGCGTCTTAGGGTAATGTACAAACGCTCAAAAACGGTCTGGGATCTTGAAGAGCTTTTTAATAGTAAAAACCTGAATGAACTTTTTGTGCGGATTAGATTAATGAGTCAGATTTCAGATTACGACCAAAGGCTTTTGTGCAGTGTTGAAGAAAAAAGGGTGGAGATTGAACAACTGAAAGGGCAAAAACAGATTGAAATTGAAAACTGCAAGGAACAGGCGGACATATACACCAAAAAGATTACAGAGCTTGAAGTTTCCCGTTCTGCCCTTGATGTACAGATAAAAAGCAACCAGCAAAGCCTGAACCAATACGAAAAAGACCAGACAGAGCTGCTTAAGCAATCGGAACAGTTGGAAACCTTGATAAAGAACCTGAAAAGTATTGGCGGAAAGTATATCGGGGGTAACATGACCTGGCCCATGCCAACTAATAAAAATATTTCATCCTATTACGGGACCAGGCTGCATCCCATTTATAAGGTGATGAAGATGCACACCGGGCTGGATATTGGCGCCGCCATGAATGAGTACATTGTTGCCGCGGCTGATGGTGTCGTTATTTACGCGGGATGGCGTGACGGGTATGGAAATACTGTAATTCTGGATCATGGAGGAGGAATTACCACCCTGTATGCGCACATTAACAAAAGTGGAATCATGGTTAAGGTAGGACTGGAAGTAAAGGCAGGGCAGACCATAGCAAAAGCCGGAACTACCGGACTATCCACAGGCCCCCATTTACATTTTGAGGTAAGAAAAAACGGGGCCACACAGAATCCTTTGGAATATGTAAAAGAACCGTAACTCTAAAAAGGATGGGAGTCCTTTTACTAAAGAAATGCCCGGAGACCCCGGGTATTTTTTTAAGGAATGTATTGAAGCCTTGGATTTGATTTAAATATACCAAAAAGAATAATATTGTTTTATATAGTTAAGTAATTTTAATGAAACCGGTAAATATATATATAAAATAGAAGTTTGATTTTTCACGCGATTACTCTGACATAGTTTCACAGCACCCCGTCAATACGCATTTCCGTCGTGGAAAAATCAAGTTTAACCCGGAAGATATGGGATAGGAAGTGTATAAATGAGATTAAATCGATATTGGTTAACAGGTATTATTTGTTTTTTAATTGCAATTGCTTTTTTTGCGGCAGGTTTTTTTGCCTATTCCTTTATGAATTTTTTTAATCCACAATACCAGATTCATTTCAGCTATGATGTTTCAAGAGAAAACATCATTAATTTTAACCAGGTAAAGTCGCTTATCATGAAGTCTTTTTATCAGGAAGTTGATGAAGATAAGCTGCTGGAAGGGGCAATCAAAGGAATGGCCGATGCCCTGGATGATCCGTATTCGGTTTATTATACACAGGAGCAAATGCAGGATTTTCTGGAAAAGTCAACGGGGACATATGTGGGAATAGGCGTAACGGTTTATATGGATGACGACGAATTATTGACTATTTCCGAAACCTTTACAGAGTCGCCGGCAAAGGCCGCAGGAATGCGTATAGGTGATAGGATAATAAAAGTGGATGGGGAAGATGTTACTCCAATAAAGGATTCATCCCTTATTGTTCAGAAGATAAAAGGCAAGCCTGATACAAATGTTATTATTACAGTATACAGGCCTGAGATAAATGACTATATGACCTTTGACATGGTTAGAAAAGTAATAAACTTCGTTTATGTTGAAAGCAGATTGCTTGATGATAATATCGGATATCTGCAGATAAAGCAGTTTGATGAAAACATTGCCGCCGACTTTATAACACATGTCAACCAATTGATTGCCGATGGAGCTCAGGGGTTGATTATTGATCTCAGGAACAACCCCGGGGGTGATTATTATCAGGTTGTCCGTATTGCGGATATGCTGCTTCCCTCCGGACTTATTGTATATACTGAGGACAGGAACGGTCATCGTGAGGAGAAGCGTTCAGATTCTTATGAGCTGGATATTCCGATAACCGTTCTTATTAATCAATACAGTGCAAGCGCATCGGAAATTTTATCGGCTTCGTTAAAGGAATATGGAAAAGGAACACTTGTCGGGAAAACAACTTTCGGTAAAGGTCTTGTCCAAACAGTTATTCCGCTTGAAGGCGGAGCGGGGCTTAAAATTACCAGTTCCAAATATTATACACCTTCAGGAATATGTATTCATGGGATTGGTGTTACTCCCGATATTGAAGTGGAAAATGATGAAAAGTATCAGTACTTCAGTGTGGAAGATATTCCTGAAGGTGAAGACAGACAATTGGACAGAGCGATGCATGAGATTAAAAGGCTGATAGCCGAAATTCAATGAGCGCTTGCCATAAATGTTATATAAGATTTGTATTACAATGAATACATGAAACCTTGTAGGGTTATAATAGACTACGAGGTGGTTATATATGGCATTGAAAAAAAATGAAAAAATGAAACTTGAAATCGCAAAGGAATTAGGGCTTTTAGACAGAGTACAGAAGGATGGCTGGAAAAGCTTAAGTTCCAAGGAAACCGGCCGGATTGGCGGAATCCTGTCAAAGCGAAAAAAATCAGGATAAGCAGCAAAGGCAGTTGATTTTATGACAGGATGTCAGGGGAACGGTATGTCAAGAGGATATGAGTTCATGGCATATATTGTTTAGCATGGAAAGCTTGATGAAACAGGGTATAGACCGAAGAGGTTAAATGATGGGGGTTTTTCATGTATTGTGATTTTGCATACGTTTATGATAATTTGATGAGCGATATAAACTATTCAAAATGGGCCGATTATATTGAGGCCTTTTTTAACAGGTATAATTTAAAGAAACCCGAACTGATTCTGGATCTGGCATGTGGCACGGGTAATTTAACACTGGAGCTCTCCAGACGCGGATATGACATGATAGGACTGGATATGTCGCCGGACATGCTTAGCTGCGCGGCGGAGAAATCAACTGCGGCGGGAGTTACTCCCTTATGGATATGTCAGGATATGCGGAATTTTGAGTTGTACGGTACGATGGATGTTATTCTGTGTACAATGGACAGCCTGAACTATATTCTTAACACTCCGGATATGGAACTGATATTCAGTCTTGTAAAAAATTATCTTAATCCGGGCGGTTTGTTTATCTTTGACATAAACTCACCCTATAAGCTGGAGCATATTCTGGGAAATAACCTTTTCTACGAAATTGGTGATGAAATTACATATCTGTGGAAAAACGAATACCATCCGGAATCAAAGATATGTGATTTTTATTTAACATTTTTCGTAAAGGAGGCCGATGGCATATATCGGAGGCTTGAAGAGGATCAAAAACAAAGAGCCTGGTCCGTTGATGAGGTCAAGCATGTCCTGAATAAATCGGAACTGGAACTGATGGCTGTTTTTGACGCATTCACGCTGAAAAAGCCTTCAGATACTTCAGAACGCTATTTTTTTGTATCAAAGGCATGATAAGTGTATGCAAAAACCTGTCTGCGGATTTGAACCGAAGTAACCCCCACAAGAATAAAGAGGATCAGATCCTTCAAAAAGTACATGGACATACCGCAAACCAGTACCCAATAGCTTATTTGGGAATTAATATAAATTATATTTATCAGGTACATATAATTTATACCGATTATAAAAATAGTTGTTAAACCGCAAAACGAAGCCAATAAAGCTTTTCCGACTGTATATTCCACAGCCGATTCGCTGATTCTTCCCATAATATAAGCCGCGGCGGCAAAACCCAACAGGAATCCAAAGGTAGGTTGAAGCACATACTGCGGGCCTGCCGGCGGAGATGAAAAAACAGGCAGACCTAAAAGACCCATCGCAATATATAAAATGACGGATGCCGCCCCGGATTTCGAGCCCATAAGTAGGCCCGCGAAAGCGCAGAAAACACCCTGGAAGGTAAAATAAACAGGAAAAAAGGGATTTGGAATTCTTATATAGGCACCGACAACCATCAGTGCAGCAAAAAGAGCAATCAGAATCATTCTTTTAATGTTTATCCGCCGCATCATCATTCCTCTTCCCGTATATGTTTAACATTCCGTAACACATTTCGGTCTTAAATGTATATACAAAAACTGTTTTGATGATACAGCAAACGAAATGAATTGTCAACCAAAACATCAATAAAGTTAACACAGTACATTTTCGGCAGGGCCTGGTTCAAGTATTTCGTTCCTGTCGGCAAAGCACATAATACTACTCAAGCTTTTTAATTAATTCAATGCAGGTTTCTTTTCCGGAGCATTGAAGGAGTCATACCATAATATTCCTTAAAAAGAGAAATGAAATAGTTCGTGTTATAATATCCAAGCCTTTTTGCTATTTCCATAACAGCTGCCTTTTTATCTGTCAGAAGCAGTTCTTTTGCTTTTTCAAGCTTTTTTTGTACAAGAAATTCAGAAAAATTAATTCCGGAGCCTTCCTTAAAAATTTTGCTGAGGTAATTTGGGCTGATACCGAACGCTTCAGCAACAGAGCTCAAAGACAGCAGATTTTCTATATTATCACATATATGCAGTTGTATTTTATCAATAAAGTCGGTATTGATTGATTTATTTCGGTTAACGATATATTTTTCATATAAATCTATCAATTTCAGTACCCATTGCTTACATTCATCAAGAGAAGATATTCTGTTAAATTGTGAAAAGGTATTTTTTTTACTGATATCATTGTCTATATTCTGCTCTTTAATAACCCTGCAAAACAGGCTAATCAGTTGAACAAGCGTATTTTGTACATGTTCAAAGGTGTATCTTCCGTTTCTGAGTTTAATAAAAAATTTCTCTACATGTTCCCTGGCAGCTGTAAATTTACAGGATTTTATAAGAATTGCAATACTATCCAGCTGCGACAGGTCAAATTGCCGGTCTTCCTTTTCAAGGCATTCTATTTCCTTATGGGTAATTATATTGCCGTAATTGTATATAAATGCATATCTTAAAATCTTTTGCCCGCGTTCGTAATAACTGCTCAAATCAAATATGGTACCTGTAGGATCGCTTAGGACAATGTTGCAGTCTATTCCCGTATAGCTTCTGATAGTATGAATAATAGAAGGGATATTTGCGCTGATATCCTCCCGGCTTTTAAAATTTATGATTGTTGCTACGCATTTTGAATTGGGGGAAATACTTAAGCATTTGCTTATTTCACTGAGGTTACAGTCTATTATTTCTATAATTTTATATATAATATACTCCTTTTGCTTGGGAGATAAGAAATTAAAGCTGTATTTATCCATTTCTGTTATCATCATGCAGAATAAGCTGCCTGTCATATCGGCATTGACTGTATTCAATCTTTCATCAAGTTCATCCTGCTCGGATATACTGCCGTTTATGATATCCATTACCGTTCTGTGAATTATAATTCCCTGGTTTTCTTTAATTGTACTGGACATTTCTTCAACCCTGTTTGATAAGTTTTTCATTACTTTGTCAATTACCATAAGCTCATTATCATTGCCGCTTTGAATATCAAATTTCTCCACAGCCGATCTGAATAGAATTCTTATGGGTTTATAAAGGCTTAAGGTGATTATTCTTAAACCCAGAAGGGCAAATAAAACAGTAAATATAATCAGGACTACAGCAAATTGTTTTGTTAAAAAAAGTTCCCGGTTAATGATATCAATATGTGTAATCGATATGTATTTCCAATCATTCAGAACAGACTCTGTCCATGTAATGCCATAATGTTTTCCATCAATTGGAGCAACAATAAACCCGTCATTTTCAACGAGTGCTTCTTTTAGATAACCATTAAGGTCGGTTGTTCCGAAAACCTCTTTGCGGTTGCTGTTGGAAAATATTCTTCCTTCCACATCCGTTATTAAAAACTGGCCCATATTTGTATCCGAAATATTATTGATGGATTCAAAGAACCGGGTTTCGTTAATATTTACAACAACATACCCGACAATTTTGTTTGCGTGTGCGATAAGAGGCACTGCCTGAATAAAAGATATAATTGGTTTATCGGGCCAGAATTCTTCATTTTCAAGGGGACTTATCCACTTCCAGCTGGCAGGGGAAGATACCATCTGCTCAATAGATATAAAATTAATATTCATTCTTCTTGCAGCTTCAGCACTTGAAATGGAAGCACAAATACCTTCTCTTGAAGAAATCAATGTTTTGTCGGAAATACGGTAGACATAAATTGAATCAATAATACTGTTGCTGCTGCTGGTTGATATAATGGACAGGTCATCATAAAGCCGCGCTGAAACCTCGGAGTTATTCAATTGGTTTATTGAGAAAAAATCAAGAATATTCTTATCCCTGTAAAGATCCAGAAATTTTTCGTTAAGCATGGAATAAATACTTTCACGCAGCAGGGTATCCGAATAAATCCTCAACTGAATCAAAAGCCTCTGGTTTGATATTTTTGCTTCGTTTTTTAAAGAATTATTAAAATGGCTTAAAAGAAAAAAAGATGAAAATGAAATAGTGAATACGGTAAAAGCCGAATAAAATATTATCATTTTTTTATAATGGCTTTTTTTCACCGCGAAATTTAATAATTTCCGGAAGTATTGTTTTAACATATTATTGCCTTCCCATAATACAAAAAGATATACTTTAAAGACATAATAAAAAGAGGTTTATATAAACTAATTGCAAATACAAAATAATACATTATAGTGATTACATAATAACACTATTCCTATATTGTGTAAAGCATTGGCGCATAGGTCTTCGATCCGGACGATGCATGACAGGGGTTCCATGCAGGCTTCACGGTGTTGTATTGCAGACATCTTTGAAGATACTTCATTAGTCAGGACAGCATAACATATTTAATAGAATATTAATTTTTTATATATAATAATAAAATTTCCGTGCATTTTATCCTGAGGCTGCAACCACAATCATAAAACTATATATATTATATTAATTTTGTGGATATTTTAAAATTCGCCGCCGGGTGTTATCTTATATACATAGGCAATTGCTTCCTTCTTCACACTGTTTAAACTTAATCAGAACAGAAAGGATCAGCTTTATGGACAATCCAATTATCAATTATAACGACAATATAATGAAAAAAACAGACAAAAGTTTTCGTTTACACTCAAAAGGCCATTTGTTAAAAAGCTATTATGAAAACAGATATTTATTATTCATGCTGCTGCCCGGAATAATATATTATTTATTATTCAGATATGGTCCCATGTATGGTCTGATTGTAGCATTCAAGGATTACCGGATTCTGGACGGCATGATGGCAAGCCCCTGGGCGGGGTTCAAATATTTTAATATTATTTTCAACACTAAAGATTTCTGGAATGTTTTCCGCAATACGCTTATAATAAGTACATATAAATTAATAGTCGGGTTTCCTGCTCCTATTATTCTTGCGCTTCTTCTTAATGAAGTCAGGAGTCTGCATTTTAAAAAAGTTGTGCAAACAATTACTTACATGCCGCACTTTCTTTCATGGGTAGTTCTTGGCGGAATACTCATCAATTTTTTGTCTCCTTCCACAGGGCCCATTAATGCCCTGCTCAGAGCGCTGGGTATGAACCCTGTATTCTTTGTGGCCGACCCTAGATGGTTCCGTACTGTTGTTGCGTTATCTTCCGTATGGAAGGAAGTGGGATATGGCAGTATAATTTACCTCGCGGCTCTGGCCAACGTTAACGTGGAGCTGTATGAATCGGCTGTGCTGGACGGCGCGGGCAGGCTGAAGCAGATTATTTATATCACTATTCCTTCAATATCGCAGGTGATTGTTATAATGCTGATATTTGCCATAGGGGGAATAGTCAACGATGATTCCGATCAGATTTTGAATCTGTACACTCCCATCGTATATGGTGTTGGTGATGTTTTTTCCACCTATGTATACAGAATGGGTCTTCAGAATGCGATGTACAGCTTTTCTACCGCCGCGGGTCTTTTTAAAAATGTCATTGCGTTTACATTAATAGTGGCTACAAATTACGCGTCGCGCAAATTCAGCGAATACGGGCTTTGGTAAGGAGGATACGGAAGTGGTTAATTACAGGTCACGGTTCGATACCGTTTTTAATATAATAAATATTACACTGTTATTGTTTTTGAGTGCATTAACATTATATCCTTTTTGGGAAGTGATAAAAGTATCCTTCAGCGACCCGCTGGAGGTAGGGCGGATCGGCTACAGGCTCTGGCCTTTGAAAACCTCAATGGAAGGGTATACGCATGTTTTTCAAAATCAGTTTGTTTGGATTGGCTATAAAAATACTATCGTCAGGGTAATATTAGCGGTTAGCGTACAAATGATACTTTCAATATTAACCGCATACCCTCTGTCTAAAAAAAGGCTGCCCCACAGAAATATATTTACCATGCTGATAGTATTTACCATGTTTTTCAGCGGAGGGCTGATACCGGAGTATCTTCTTGTGTCTAATATTTTGAATTTGGACGACACGGTATGGTCAATGGTGCTGCCTTATGCAATAAATACCTTTGGAATGCTGGTTATGAGAAATTACTTTATGTCCCTTCCCAATGAACTGGAGGAGTCCGCTAAAATAGACGGAGCGGGAGAATTGACGGTTTTACTCCGGATTATCCTTCCCATTTCAATGCCTATATTGGTTACGGTAGGATTATGGGGAATCATCAGTAATTGGAATGCCTGGTTCGATTGCATTATATATATCAGGGACAGTAATAAATATGTGCTTCAGGCAATCCTTAGAAGGATAGTAATAGACAGCATACCGGAATTTGACGGCAGAGGGGCCATTGAAAAAACAATCTTAATTAATGCGGAAGTAATAAAATGCAGCACCATTGTTATAGCAACTCTTCCGGTAATGCTTATATACCCTTTCCTTCAGAAATATTTCATAAAGGGTATTCTTATAGGTTCACTAAAGGGATAGTGAGGCGCAGGCCTTATTATAAAAATTATAATTTGGAGGGATTATTTATGAGAAAGATCCAAAAGAGTTTTGCACTTCTGATTGTACTGTTAATGTGCATAAGTTGTATTGCAGGTTGTACCGGTGGCACGACATCAGGAGATACCGGGACGGCAGCCGGCACTTCCGCCGCTCCGGCGGAGAAGACGATTTCCTTTACTGTCAAGCCGCAGAATGACGGCCCGCAGGATCCTAACTCACCTGTTACAAAACTAATAGAAGAGAAATTTAATGTAAAAATCGAATATGTTTACCTGGACAGAGTAAAGGAAACTGAGCTGCTGAACCTGAGGCTGGCATCAGGCGATATACCCGACGTGATGCTGCTCAATGACGTCAATCTGCCCATTCTTCGCGAACAGGGAGCGCTGGCGAACATACCTCTGGCAAAAGTAAAAAGCGTTATGCCGGTATTTTATGATTTGACAACAAAAAATGCTGCCGGCGCTAAGGTTTGGGATATGTACTCGGAGGACGCGGATAATCTTTTTGCGCTTCCATCGCTTTCAGTAGGAGCCAAATACAGCCTTGTTCCTATATGGAGGGATGACTGGCTTAAAAATGTAGGCATCAATAAGATTCCGGAAACGATGGAAGAGGCTGAAGAAGCATTTTACAGATTTGTCAGAAACGATCCGGATCAAAACGGTAAGGATGATACCTATGCGTTTTCTCAAAGGGGCATGTGGGGAGTGTTTGGCGCTTACGGCGGCTTCCCGTACTTCTTCTTCTGGAAGACCGTAGACGACGGGATTGTGTTCGACGCTACACGCCTGCAAATGAAGGAAGCGGTTGTAAAGCTTGCTCAGTACTACGAAGACGGCTTAATCGATCCCGAATTTATAACAGGGGAAAACAAGGGGCAGTCTTATTACAATTCTCCGCCGTTCTGGAACGGTACAATCGGGTATACTGTGGCCGGCACATGGGGTACCGCGTGTCCTCCGCTTTATGAAGGTCATTTGGGAAGCACCAACTATCAAAGCTTTAAGAGTATGCAGGGAGAAGACGCCACCTATGCGGAAGGAAAGCCTTTGGAGGGACCGGGAGGCATGGGGCTCTTTAAATGGACACTTCTTACAGGATACGGCGTAGGCTTCGGCAAACAGGTTTCTGGGGATCCCGCAAAGATGGAAAAAATCATGTCCATATTAGAAGCATACAATAGTGATGAAGAAACATACCTTCTTATAACGGGAGGTATAAAGGGTGAGACATATTATCTTGACTACGGGTGCATAAGGTATCCCGAAGAGCTTCAGAAAAACCAGGAAAAAGGCAGGGCATATGCTTATGCTGCAAATGGCATGGGTATTTTGTGCAATAACTTTGATATGTATAATAAATATAACATGAGACAGGAAGTAATAGACTATAATGACAGAGTGGCAGCATATACATTCAACTGGGAAAATGCCCTTATTGGCGCACTGCCGTCCTCAGGGGAGTATAAGGCTACGGTTGAAAAGAAGGTAGAAGAAGCCTTCCAGCTTTTCATAACGGGTAAAAAGAATATGGACGAATGGGACAGCTTTGTTGCCGACCTGGATCAATCCGGATTAAATGTACTTACAAAAGAAGCTAACGATTGGTATGCCAAGTATTTTAAATAAACCGTATGTTCATCTTTGAAACGGATTTTTTAAAGCACAAGTATAAGAAAATATGAATTCAGCTTATAGTTAACAAAAAAACATATAAGGGAAAAAATAGTTGCAAATGGCTTCGGCAGGGTCACCTGAATCAAATGAATAGCCGGAGTCATTTGCGATCTTTTGTTTATATGAACAGACATACGCATTTAAAGCACACACATACCGTATAAGCACGGATAAAAAATGGCATGGCGTGTTCCGGCCAATTCACGCCAATATCTGGCGGCAATATGCCGCCGTAAGGGGTAAAAGGATATGACTGATAAGAAAAGCGGTTTTTTCACACCAAGAAGGATGGCAGGCTGGTGGTCCGTACTGGAGGATATACTATGGCCTGATAAAAAAGTTGTTGAAAAAATAAAACGCAGGGTCGAAGGATTTGCAAAAGCAGGAATTGATACTGCAATCAATTTCGGTTTCCATGCGAGGTTTGATTTCTCAAACTATTTTTCCTCGCTGCATGGCTATCTTTCAAATGTTTGCGAGGAATTGCACAAATACGGGATAAAATATATGGATCATTACAGCTGCAATGTAGTTGAGCGGCCGAGAGGCCGGGAAGAACTGCAAAAACTGCACCGTGCCCACAGACATCATGTATTGCTTTATCATGACTCTTTTGCGGCCGAACATGCGCAATATGAAGGCCATAGGTTCCGGGACATATGCGAGGTCGATGTACGCGACGGCAGCAGGGGCTACAGTAATATATACCAGTTTGAGTTATTCTGCCATAACAACCCGGGATTTCTTGATATGCATCTGAAATATCTGAAACGCCTGATGAAGGATGTACCGTTAGATGGCATTCAGGTAGACGATATGTGTGATTACGGAGGGCTTGCGACTTGCTGCTGCCCGTACTGTCTTGAAAGGTTCAACAGAAATTATGGACACACCCTGCCTGATTTTTCGGATAAAAGCTTCTGGGGTGACACTTCAGGCAGCCCGATCACATGGGGGAACTACAACAATGCGGTTTTCAGGGATTGGATAAGGATGAAGGCCGACAGCGTTGCAGACCATGTTAAAATGGTAAAGAAGACAATCGGAGATATTCCGCTTATGACCTGCTGTTCCAGCACCGGACCCATAAGTCTTAACTCAATAGGACTGAATCTGGAAAGATTGGTTGAGAATCTTGACTTTCTTATGCTTGAGAACTGCGGTATAAATATTTATTCGGTAAACTGGGTGAGGATGGATGCCGAAGCGCTTCAGCAAAAAGCAATCGCGGCAAAAATGGGAGATGCGCCGACTATTGCATTAAGCTACAGCATATACGATGCAGGCGCCTACCTTGGCTGGTGTCTCAGCCGTTTCTGGGGTACGGCCAACTGGAGTAATACGCTGGAGGGGCGGCTTGAGAGCGATCCGGACGATTTCAGGGAGATACAGGATCTGATTGCTCCTATAATCAGTTATGAACGCAAAAATAGCGACCTGAATCATAAGGATGGAAAGGATGTTGCCGAAGTAAGGCTGGTAAGCAACCGCTTCTGCAGGGATAACGGGTGGCGCGATGAAAACGGGAGGGAGCACTGGAACCGTATATGCAGCTGGTCGGATTTATGTATAAAAAATAATATAAGCTACCGCTTTATTCTTGCGGATGAGTTGATGGACGCGGAGGCTCTCACGCGGGAACATACCCCGCTTATACTGGACGGTGTGGCGTGTGTCTCCGACATTCAGTACAGAGCCGTACGCGAATATGTATCTTCCGGAGGCGTTATATGGCTCAGGCTTCCTTTTGGTACACACGATGAGAAAGGGTTTGAGCGTCCGTACCCTCTGTCGGACGAATTAATCAAGACGGGAAACGCAGGAATTATCCTGATGAATAAGGAGCTCGATGATAAATTGATTCAGAGCTTGATTTTATCAGAAATGATTGCTCCGGTAATAAGGCAGATTTCAGGAGACAAGTGCTGGTCATGCAGACTGAGGATTCATTCGGAAGGGGCGGTACTTCATATTTTAAACAGAGAACTTGTGGCAATACCGCACGATACGTTGAAGGACACATTCAATAACCCGATACTTTACGGGATTGATTCAAACAACGAAAATGAAAGGCTTGAATATATTATAGATTTCAAGGACATATGCAAGCCGTGGAACGCGGCGCAGATCACAAGCCCTGAAATAGGAGATGCCAAAAGGAATGTCAAGCTTGAAAAATTGAATGAAACATGCTTGAAAGTCTCCGTTGATGTTACGGATATAAAAATATATGGCGTCATACAGCCTGGCTAATTGTGAATAGTAGTGAACCCGTTCAGCTAAAGCTTAACGGCGGAGCTTCTGAGGGAACTCTATCCCGCTGAAGCAGGAACAATGAACCCCCGCTTATAGTAGTGGAAGTCTTGGAAATTTGATAAATGAACCGGGAATTTTTAACCCACGCTTTGCAGCCGTTTGACTAAACGGATATCATCCCCCATAAGGGCAAGGATGTCAAACTCGCCGAGTATGCGGGATTCCACACGTTCGGAATAGGTCTTGTGCAAATCCTGCGGCTCGATGTTTGTGGATAATATTGTTTTACAGGGCAGCCTGGTGTTTTTTGCGCTCCTGTGGTTAAGAAGCGTTAATAATTCGGTGTATTTGGCGGCACTGGGGGATTCCGTGCCCAAATCGTCAATAATCAGCAGTTCGGAGTTTAAGATATAGTAATAAGCGTTGTCCTTAATCCCCGTATCACTGAACTGATATTTGCTCCGGTATATAATGTCAAACATGGCCGGCGCGGGTAAATACAAAAGAGTATGACCCTTTTTAAGAATCTCAATGGCGATACATTTTGACAAAAATGTTTTACCGACACCGGTGGGCCCTGTAAAAAAAAGGTTTGGACAATCGGTTTCCTCAAATCGGTTTACAAACTCCAGACATTTTTCCCGTATTCGCAGCGCCATGGAGCGGGGAGTTGCAGTATTCTCATTATTGAGAGGCTTATCAGGATATAAATTTCCGTTAAAGTATTCAAAACCTGTTTTACCGTCGCTGTTCAGGTTTGAACTGTCATACAGGCGTTCCACAAGAAGCTGGCGGTAACAGTGGCAGGGTACTATTCCCGGTTTTCCATCCCTGTCGAGGACAAAACCGGTATCATTGCAGTTGCCGCAGGAATAAATTATGTCCAGATGATTTTCAGGGAAACCATTCTCTATAAGCAGTTTTTTCTTATTCTCAACCAATCGGTTAAGATCCCGTTCAAAAGCCTCTATGCCAAAAGATTCAAACTCACCCCTGATGGCATCACGGCTGAAGGAAATGCCCAGCGTTGTAATTTGCTGATCCATCTCTTTTATTTCAGGGACTTTTTCATAAACGGCGTTTTTTCTTATATCACGGGCCAACCCGGCATTCTCCCTGCGTTTCAGGAATTCTTTTTTAAGATCCTCCCAATTGGAATTCATAGAAACCTCTCCTACTTGAAGGTGGAATTTTTTATTTTTTCATAGAATTCATTACTGTACTCGCGTTGCTTAAAGTTATCCTTCTGGGGTACTTTGGCAGCGGCGGCTTCATTTTTGGCGGAACTGTACTTTTTGGCTGAATGGGCAATGGCTTCTTCCTTTGTCTTTAAACCTGTACGATTCCACTCACTCAATATTCCGTGAATATAACGGAAACTAAAATTTGACTTTCCTGTTGTTTTCTTAAGAGCAACTTCAATGATATCCATCTTAAAATCGTATTGATTCACCCAGATATCAACAAACTCCTCCTCATATACCGTAAGACTCCTGTGTAGTCTTAAAGCCTTTGCAATCTGATAGCTTAACTCACGGGTTTTCTGAAAAGACTCCATATATTTCTCAAGTTCGAAACAGGAGGTTATATTTTTCTTCGCCCAGCTTGAGGCTACCTGGCCAATATATTTTTTATTAAGGGCATCACGGTTATAACAATACTGGAATAATGAAATCATGACGTCCTCGTTAAAACGGTGCTGGTTAAAAAGGTTGTCTATAAACGTATACCATTCGGCCGGCATACTGCCCTGGAAAAACATGTGGTTCATGGATTGGATGCACTGGTTGCGTCTTTGATTGTATTGTGTATTCGACAGGGCTTCTTCAGGTGATGAGACTTCTTTTCTTCGGTAAAAACGCGAGAGTTCACGTTCTTTAACATCCAGAAAAGTAATTCCTTTATGGGTGCGAACCAGAAGGCTTTCATCTTCCAGAAAGACCATGGCGGCGTTTAAGGTATCCATGGGAAAGCCAAGCTTAATTGCTATTTCATCCAGTGTTGCCTGCTTTTTGTATTTACATAAAAAGAGACCGTAAAAATAAACCTTGATACAATCTGAAGGTAATGACGGCATAATATCACTTATAAAGATATCGGGAACGGTGGTGTCGGAAAACAGCATGTCCCTTTGGGCTTCAAAATCCATCTTTTTACTCCAATGAACCAGATAAAAATATGATTACATTATTATATCATAGAACATTCAAGCCGCAAAGGTAAAGTTGAACAACATAACACAGGAATTTCCTGACGGGAGCGTCCGGTAGTCCGGACGCTCCTGAACCACACCTGACAGAATTACCGGTAGTTTTCAATAATCTTTTTCACAACGGTTTCATTGGCAATCATGTTCCATATATTCTCGTCTTCCATTCCAAGTCTCCATAAGGCAATACCGTTTATTCCCATATTCCAGGCCGTTTGTATTTTTATTCTGATACTGTCGGCGTTTTCAAACCATACCTGGTGTTGCTCACCCTGGGCATCAGTATAAGAGAAGTATGGGGTCTGCTGTCTCATATCAAACTGTATTGTGCTGCCATACTGATTGGCAAGCTGCATAGCCCTGTCAAAGGAAACATAAATAATACGGCCTGTGGTTAGATTGAAGTCGAAACCGAATACCGATACGGCTGCGGCAATTTTATACCAGGGCATTTTGGTTTTTGTATATGTTAAAACACGCTGCATCCACGGAATGGAGACAGGAGGGCCCGGAGGGCTTCCCGGCCAGCCGTATTCGTTATACAGCATAACAATGAAATTATCGACAGCTCTTCCGATAACATCATAGTCAAAGGGATCCGAAAACGGATTGAAGGGTTCGTCGCTTATTCTGGACGGGACTGAAGCAGACAAAAAGTACCCTCCCGGTCTGAATGCTTCGGCAATATCCACATAGAGCTGTGCAAGGTTGGCTTTGTCTTCGACATAGGCATCTTCAATATCAATATTAATACCATCAAAGTTATACCGTTCTATCAATTGAATTAGGTTCTGTGCGAAGGCACGGCGGTTTTGAGGGGTTGAAACCAGTTGGCGTACCAGTTCTCTGGCCAGTTCAACGCCTCCCGGGCGGTATAAAAGATTATGTACAACCGGTACCACTTTTATGTTGTTCCTGTGGGATATTGCTACAAGAACCCGGATATCCTGATCGGTAAACTGGAAGAAACGGTCAATTTGTGTAGGATTATTACGGCTGATCTGGTAAAAAAACGGATCCAGTGAGGATATCAGCGCGACATTATTCACAAACGAAGCATAGGATCCGGGTAGTCCCGGACCTTCGGCGAGCGTATAATATCCGATAATTGGTTGTATGGGACGGCTGCCGTCATGAGCATCCAATATAACAATATTTTCTGAAACCCATCCGGTTACACCGTTATATAGCCCCACCTGATACCATCGGTTACGGTAACCGGTTACGGGAAGACGCGCTCCTTGCTGCATTACGGCCAATGACGGGAAATTTGTACCTGGGCCGCCCCTTATATTGGCCATAGCAGTATTCACAATAACTTCGGTATAAAACGGAATGATTAGTCTTTGACCTGCATAAATTAAGCTGTTTTGAATATTGTTCAGTTCCACCAGGCTGGGGATGGTTGTGCTGAAAAGTCTGGACAGAGTATACAAAGAATCTCCGGGCTGTATGGTGTATTGAAAGACTCTGCCCGGTATTGGAGGTATATAGAGCATTTGGCCAATGGAAAGGCTTGTGCTGGGGAGTTTGTTCGCCTGTTGAAGAATATCAACGCTTGTTCCGAATCGCCGGGCGATAAAATAAAGGCTGTCGCCGGCTATAACAGTATACCACATACTAACACCCTGAAAATATATAATTCAGGATCAATATATGAGTTGTCGGAGCAATAGGTGATAAGGCTGAGGTTTGTTTTCCTTAGTAATTCTCATTTTGAATATAACAGCAGTTAATTCTTTTGCTATATGAAAAAGTATCAAAAATTGTATGAAGAGGATTGTTATCGTTTTCATCCATTCATAAATCAAATATGTTCCGGTGCCGATAATATAACTGTAGTATATCATTAATAATATGATTTGCAGCCTGCTTTGTCAGGTTTATATTATAAACAGGACGCATGACCTATTTTGTTGAAAGGCTGCGGGTGATATACTGAAAGATAAGGGGTAAGGGGTATGAAGCTATTATTGAAAAGAATTATAACGGTATTTATAACGATGTGTCTTTTGGCCGGAACGGTTTTACCTTCCCTTCAGCCCAGCTTCGCGAGCAATGCGTTCGATCCTGCCTTTACATATAACCTGCAGACAAACAAATGGGATATTACGTGGGCATATATTAACGGGTCTGATACATATTCAGTTTTCTGGCACGGTCCGGATGGTTCATTGGTTTCACAAACAGAAGTCCCTCTGGTTTTTGAAGGAACACAAAATATAATAAGTCTGTCCTTTCAACCTGATCATATCTATGATCTGACCTTCAGTTTTCAGGATTCGGAAGGGGAACCGGTAGAATTCACCAATAAATATGGTAACACGACGGAAGAAGAAACAGTGTTTTTCCTTTCAAAAATAACGTTTCACGGCACTTCCTTTAATGATATGGCTGTTTTGGGTGGTTTGGAAGACGCTTATCCGAAACTGATACCGGATGACGGTAACCCGCCGCAGACAATCATAAGCGGACAGGAACCCAGAATAACCCTTAAATGGAAAGTTCCGACCATATGGGAAGAGACTGCGGTAGCTGTTCTGCCAATAACCCATATGGATGTGAATCTGGCTCCGCTGGAAAGTGAAAACACGCCTCATATTCCTCTGGATTACAGTTATTTTCATATAAAGATGAATGAAGTGACCAATATAGTTACTCCAAGGGAATTAAGATCTACGGTTGATCAGGATGGTACAATTTTTATCGGTGAGACCGGTGATCTTATTGAAGGCTTTGACGGGGATGGGAATGTTACGACCGGTGACGGATTCGTATACTTTACCCTTGATCAGAGTGATGGTATTATACCCGGCACAGAATACGAAAATGTCAGTATTAAGCTTACATTCAAATCCGGAACATCCGAAGCGCTTTATACAAGGCTGAAAAACGGAGCGGCAAGTTATCCGGTTAATAATAAGGATAATATTTTTCAGCAGGTCGGAGAGCAAATCACTTCCATTTTCACGCCATTAAAATTCGAAGTCAGCAAGGTGGATATCGATAAGCTCGAACTTAGAATTTATAAAATAAAAAGCAAAAATTATTCGGAGCTGTATTACCAGGTTCAGGATGCGGGCAGTATTGTAGAACTTCTTGAGGGGTCCGGGCAGTCAGGCAGCGGCATCAAGCTGCCCGACGCAAGTATCCCGGACAGCACGGGCTGGGGCAGCATCATTGTAGAGATACCGTTGAACCAAAATGGAGAACACCCGGAAAGATATTACCGGTTTGTCGTAACCGATGGAAATTCCCGAACGCCGCTGGGTACATTGGCTATTGACATAAGGGACCTGGGCAATGATACGGGAAAACCGCCTGTACCAAGAGAAATACGGGTAGAGACTGTCTATAACGGAAAGCAGGATGTTTTATACAAAAATCCTGCTGACGGGGCAAATATAAGGATTCCATTATCAGACCTGCGTATTTCCTTTGAAAAACCGTTGCTCTGGAGAACCCTGGCGTGGGAGGATATTGTCAACAGCTCTGAAGAAGCGATTGACTTTACGTTTCATCTGCTTTTAAACACCTATCTTTCCGATGATGTGAAGATCATGGAAACAAAGGTAATAGGAGATGAGCAGGTTGCCGTGTTTGTGCCAGTTAAGGAAAAACGGGTGTTAAACATCGGGAAGAACCATATTGACGCAGATAAAAACCAGCTTCAGGAGGATCCTGACGACAGCAGCCGTTTGATTTTTGAAGTGGAAGGATCCCGGCTGTTCTTTGACTATACCACGGATACCGATCTGGATTTTGAAAATAATGTGGACACCGATATCAATGGCCAGCCTGATTACCCTGACTTTTTATTGCCGAATACCACTTATTACTTAAGAATGTTTTCGACCCGCGCAAGGGATAATGAGGATATTAACTGGACTTTAAGGGATGAACTGAATTTTGAGGATAAAATCTCATATATTTCACCGGTAGTAAGCTTTACTACCTATCCGTCCCGTGAAATGCCGGTACCCCTGCCAAACCTGACACTGGATGTGGATATTGATCCCGAACCGCATCCGGAAACAGGAAAACCCGTATTTAACGGAATTGCCGTGAGTTTTCCTAAAATTCTTGATGATAATGACTGGTTGAATTATACGAACATAACGGAGAACCGCAGGATTGTTTATGATTTGTATATCAGCGACAGCACCGATGAGGAAAGCTTTATTTTGCTGGAACCGCCGTTTATGAATCCTCTGGAAACCCTGTATCCGGATGAAAACCCCAGTGCGGGGCTTAGCACTTTGATCACCCGCTTCCCCGCCGGAGAGGGTGAAGATCTGAAACCTAACACCACTTACTATTTTAAAGCCCGGGCAAAACTGTATGTGAACGGGGAAGAGGATCCGTTCATATTCAGCGATGAAACGCCGATAAAGTCTATTACAACGCCGAAAACCGACTCCGGGAGCCTGGATGATATAGACAGGGTTCCCAGGACTCCTGTGGAATTTTCCATTGCTAAAGACGCAGAGGGAGAACTGGAACTGACCGATGCGAAAGTTGTACTGAACTGGCTGCACGCTGAACAGGACGTTACATATGAAATGGTTTGTACCCGGAGTAAACTAAGCGCAAATGCCGCAGTGGATGACTACATTAATGATATATATCATATAGGGGATACGGTTGAACCGGGATTTATGCGGGTATACCAAAATTATAAGACAAACACCGAGGATACCGAGCTGCATATTGATGTTGTTAATACACCGCTTTCAGGAGTGGGTTTCAAGTATAACGAAAACAATACCCGCATAGCAAAGCTACCCATTAATTTGCCGTTTTTAAAGCCAAACCACCTGTATTATTTCAGCTTGCGCGCCGTCCGGGACAGGGGGGCGGAAGACGCCGTATACAGCAGTTGGGTCAGCATCCCGGTAACAACAAAAATGGTTGCTCCTCCGGATTTTCTGGAGGCGGTTACCGATGTACAGCTTGGTTTTAATGTGAGGCGTAATGCCAATATTCCTTCCGAGGATATGAAAATTATGATAAAGAAGGGCTATCTGGCTGATTCGGCATATATTGAGCTTTCCAGGGCAAAATATTCAGTAGTGAAGGACGGTAATATCTATTACGTAAGAATATTCGATCTGGATCCGAATACATGGTATGATATTCATGTTTTTTATACGAAGGGAGACGGTATAAACTGGTATGACAGCGAGGATGAAGTGTGGCGCTCATACAGAAGAGTTCCTCTTCAAATGGAAACCAGAAACACCCTGAATGAAATAGAGGTCAGGTTTGCGGGAGAATCATTGTATGAATATTTTCTGGAGGTCAGAACCGACGATGATGAAGACTATATTCCTCTTCAATACAGCACCGCCGGAGAAACGGATTATGGGTATACGCTGGATGACGGCTCACTGATAGAATTCTATCGTGAAAAAACACAGGTGTATGTTGAAGATGGGCTTGCCGGAAAATATATTTATTATGCGAAGATATCCAGCGCTCGCCAAAAAAGGAGCGATGGTACGTATAAAAGGCTGCCTCTTATATCGAATACAAGATATTATATCAAAGCCTGGGCAAGAAATATTGAAGATTCGAAACACATCGGCCCTGTAACGGTACGTACCGATTTCAGCCAGGAAGACTATGACAAGGGCTATATCAAGGATCAGGTTCGTGACATGTTTCAGTCAAAAGCCGATGCCCTTACCCGAAAACTTTATTTTACCGTTAATGAAGCCGATAAAACCAGCAACAGGGTTTTACTTAAAGGAGCCAGAATTTCCAATCTATTGCAGATGTCGGGTCATTCAGGAGTAACAGTGGATATTTCAAAGGAAATACCTGAAGCCTTAAAAGATATAGTTCTTATTCCTTATGAAATCCTGAGTACGCTGCAGGAATACAAAAGCCGCCTGACACTCAGGATTGACGGATGTGAAATCACCATTACCGCAGATACTCTTGATCTGGATAATCTTAAAAAACTGGCTCAAACCACAGGTGTAAAAGAAACAATGCTGGAGCTGACCGTTGAGCGGAAACAGACAGGGTCAATTGCACCGCCTCAGGGGTTTGATTATGGGTCGCGGGTATATGATATAGGAATGAAGGCCATTGGCATGAGACGGACCTACGCCGGGATCAATGAAATGATATATGACATATTGATGGAGCCCGATACCAAAGGTCCCTTCAAATACGGTATTTTCGACAGGGAGCTTGTTAAACTTCTGGAGAAGGGAACAACTCTTACCTACCGGAGTTATGTTGAACTGGAAAGTATGATAAACCTGATAGTTGATCAGGTGGAAGAGGAATTGTCTTTATATATTCAGGATATTTTAGATGGCGGGAGAGGACTTACGGCCTCGAAAGTAATCCAAAACAACATACCTGAACTGAACGGCGGGTTAAGGCTCAAAATACTCCATAAGGGTTCCGGAAACCTGGTGGAGCCATATGTTCTGATAAGCGGGCAGACTGCCTGGAAGGAACCGGCTGGTGTTAAGGCCTGGGTATTTCCTCACGTGCTTGTGACGGCAAAAAATCCGGGACAATATGTTGTGTTTCAGATTCCCGGAGTAACCATACCGGAAGATGATGGTTTAACGTATCCCGGTTTGCAGCGCCTGGCCCAGAAATATGATCTCAAGAAGGTTTTTAACAGCGGAACAATATATCCGGGAGATTTTGTTACCGGAGACAAAGCTGTTGTTTTGTTTGAAGTTGTTACAGAAACGACAAAAGATGTCAATGGTTTGTCGGTTCCGGCAAAGGTGAAGTATTATAACCTGGATGGGATATTACCGGCAGCCGCTTTCCAGCCGAATATCAACCGTGGGCAGGCTGCCTCGCTGGCAGTGGAGATATATGCGTATAAAACGGGTATTTCATCAGCAATGATGCGGCCATCGGTCAGACCATATATTGAAAATGCCGATGCCCTGTCCGATCCTGTTTACCACAGGCTGGTTATTGCTCTGGATCTGGGGATTACAAGTGTGGAAGCGGATTATACCTATGCGGGAGACAGGCTTGTCACCGTTGATGAGTTGTTGTGCGAAGTGGTTAAGGTGCTGGAGCTGCTGGGAGAATTATAACGAGGAACAAAGATAGGCCTCCGCACCATTTTATAGGTAGCGGGTACCGATATTCAAAATCATGCGGTGAGCATATCTCCCGCCTCGATATAACGGTGTGTTGCAATTGCTGCGCAACTGCTTCCGTTGTTATTACGAGGAACCAATATGTCCTCATCTGCTAAGGAGAATTGTATGTGGAAAAGAAACGGATTGATTAAAATAATCGTATGGATAATAATCCTGTCTATAATTGGCGCTTTTGTGATTAGTTTTGTGTTCGCGGATCAGGCTATACCTTCTACACCACCTCAGAACATCGTTGTTTCCGAGATTGCGTATAAGGATCAGGGCTGGCAGAACTGGTTTATAGCGTTTTCATGGAACGTGCCTGTTTATCCGCCCGAAGCAACGGGGGACAGAACACAAATATTATACTTTAATCAGGTTGAGAGGGGCTCCGGTAATCTCAAAAGTGATGTAACTGAAATCAATCTGGGCAGTACATATACGTCTCTTAATACTTCGTCATATGGAATTGAACTGGATCATGGAACCATATATGAATTTTACGGCAGATCCTCCTACACATATGGCGACATGAATCAGTACTCCTTTACATCCGGAAGATCCAACAGGATAAAGTTTTTAACGGATGTTGAATTTGGCGTCGAACTGATATCGGGAACCAATGATATTAAAATTGTGTGGGATGATGTTTGGGATACTACCGGGCGTATCGACTACCGCATATTAATTTCGGATACCTCGGGGTTTACACAGCCGCCCTCCATACCGGATATTATAGGTTCAACTATCGGTACGGAGGACAGCAGGGTTACCGTATCCGGGGGCCGGCTCGAATATGTGTATACAAATGCGTTGCCAGGCAGGGAATACTCAATAAAATTGATTCCGCTTGTTAATTCCGACATCTCGGTCATATCGGAAGACGAGCTGCCGGTTGTTCGGGTTAAGACCGAAATATTGCTGAGAGCGAAAAAAATGGGGGAAACGGCGGATGGTGTAAGGTGGATGTTATTCTGGGATCCGATCATTAAGGGGGCTATAGGGAGTACAACATTTGTAAAGGTTGAATACAAGCTATACCGGTATGACCAGTCGGGGAAGGAAACCTTCTTTGCTCTGGTTACCGACATGGATCGGTTTGAAATGAATCTGAAGCCGGAGGACGTGGAAAAGTACAGGTATAAAGTCGAGGCGGTAGCCTATAAAGCCGATGGATCAACAGTACCGTTTTATTCTACGGCGCTTGTTTCACTTAAAGAACAGATTCCCGAATACCCTGAGGCTCCCGAGTTTGTATCGGGTTTCCAAACGGCGGACCCGGTGCCGGTGCTATTTGACGATCTTTTGACCCAGAATGGCGCGACATTATTATGGCTGGCTCCTATAACAGGGGAAGGAAAAGTGGATACGGAGATCTATTATGATCTCTACCTGATTGAAAAGCTGGAGGATATGAATACTTTACCGCCGGCAAGAAAAGTTGCTTCCAATTTAACGATGACAGCGGCAAATGAAGTGAGGGAAAAGGAAACAGGGAAGCTTTCAGGATACAGATATACCGTTAATAATTTAAAATCCAATTCCATATATTACGCTGTGATGATTGCTAAAAAGAACTATCTTACCGAAAGCGGGGATGGTTTTATGATTTCACAGCCGTACCAGTCAGATCCCGGTGTTAAGGTAATAATAACCCGTCCCGATACAGATACTGATAAACCGTTATCTCCGCCTTCACCGCCATTTCGGATAAAACCCGGAGATTCTGTCGATGAAACCACAATAACCCTGCAGATGGAAAAGTCATGGACAGAACTATATAACACGGAACTGAAAAAATGGCTGTATGTTATACGTCCGGATGATCCGGAAAGGAACCTGACAGAAGGCTTCTATAACGTCCATAATTCTTTTACATATGAAGAGTATATTGAAAACAGGGAATTGCCGGATGGGGATGAAAACAAAAAACCTGAAAGGGCGGTAAGCTACAATGCGGGATATACGGTAAATATCCACTGCGTGGAATATGAGGATGCGGTAAGAACCGTTAAGTCACTTCGCGGGAGGGATTATGTCGCATACAGTGATCTGTCAGGAAGCTATCTCCTGCAGCTGCAGAAAACGGTTAATCCGGTACTGGTTCCGGATATACAGGCGGGGTTACCCCAGGCGTTTGCATTGCCTGTACAGGATCTGAAGCCCAATACAACCTATCTGATATGGGTAACGGTTAAAAACAGCACAGGACTAATGGAATCGGATCCGTCTGATCCCATTCTGGCAACAACCCTTCCGGATTTTCCTCCCCATGTTGAAATTCCTGTAGTGCCTACGGACTTAAAAGGAATTCCGGCCGATACATATATTGATCTTTTTTGGGGATACCGTACAGGATACAGTTATAATATCAGCTATGCAACAGAAGATGACAGAGCGAAAGCACTGGGTACCGTATCGGTAAGCTCGGCTCAGCTCCGTTACGAACCCTGGTATAGAATAGGAGCGCTTAAAGCCGATACAATTCATTATTTCTGGATACAGGCAGTTTCCCACTCCGAAACGGACGGAACCGCTTTGTCTGAATGGAGCAATTCCCTTGTGATAAAAACAGAACCCTACAGTCCTCCGCCAAAGCCGAGAGGATTCGGAATTAAAGATACTCCCGACGCGGTTTCACAAACAAGTATTTTTTATGAATGGCTGCCCGATACATCTGTAGCCTTTATTCTGGAGATTTCCGAAAAGGCGGACTTCTCGGATTCGACTGAGTATTCTGTAAATGGATCGGAGTATCAGGTGACGGGACTTAAATCCAATTACAGATATTTTGCAAGGCTTTTCTCATATAGCGCACAAACCGGGCTTCGATCGGAACCGAGTCCTGTTGTTATGGTTGTTACCCGTAAAGGGAGAGGTGAATATGACGCCGATGTTCCTCTTGATGACATACCTGTAGGTGAAATGCTTGTTATTGACGCACTGGCCGTAGACGGCATTTGGACTGCAAAAGCCGTTGGAATAAATGCCCACAGGCTTTCGGAAAAAATACGGCAATTGGGAAAGGGAACATTTACAATTGAACTAACAAACCCTCCGCCAAACACAAAAACAATACGGCTGGAACTGGACGGGGAAGTATTGGAAACCCTGTCAGGGATCCGTGAAAGTCTGCTCATGAAAACACCCGGGTTCGAATTATATATTCTTCCGGGCAGTTTCCTGCAGGACGATTATTTTAAATTGAAGCACAGATTTGGAGATATCAGAATCAGGGTAGATATCCGAACCCCGGCATTTGAGCTGCAGCCGGAAAACTTCAGACAGTTTATGGCACCTGCTACGGAAATAAAGGTTTTTGCCGGGCTTGACGAAAGCTTCCTGACCCTGGGTGAATTTGTTAGACCGGTTAAAATAACAATGCCGGTGGATAACAATATTGATTTGGATAAAATACAGGTGAGGTATTATGATACATACAGCCTGAAGTGGGAGGATATTGAAAATTCATGGATTCCCGTACAGGGGAAAATGGCTGCTTATCCGCAAAAAAACGGAGCTGTTGCATTAACTGCGCCCAAAGCGGCAGTATATCAGGATTTAGTCCGAAGCGGAATTGAGCGGACACTTCAGAATATTATGGGGAAATATGCCATGCCTTCCCTTCAGATTAAAAATATAGAGCCAGGTAAAAAATTGACCGTAGTGGAGGGAATGAAGCATCTTCTGGATGTTATTCCGTATGAATATAATGACAGGGATATATTGGAAAAGTCCGTACGCGCCGGTCTTTTGATTCCTCAATATAAAAAGGGGGAGAGTGAGCCACTCCGCAGAGACGAGGCCATTTATGCCGCCGTGATGATATATCACAGGAAAACGGGACAGGTAATAAAAGGAGACACAAAAAATCTTGAGTCGTTTTCCGACTGGGAACAAGTTCAGGAATCCTGCCGTGAGGCAATGGATTTTGCCGTAACAGCCGGAATTGTCGTTGGTGACCAAAAGGGGCTTTCACCGCAAAGGGAAATAACGCGGTTGGAGCTTTTGGTAATCATCGAGAGGCTTTTATTGTTGACAGGAGAGATATAGGAGTCATATGGTTAAAATTAACAAGGAAACATAAGAAAATAAAGGTACAAAAATATTAAAATTATAGTATAATAAAAAAGCATAATACATAAAGGACAAGAGAAATTAGTTATTTAAAAGTATAAAGGGAACAATTGTTGCGAGACAAAAGTTCCCACTTTTTCCATATAGGAAGTTCTGGTTTAAAATACTAATTTTTTGTCAATTATTTAAAGGAGAAATCGCCAGAAACCGCCTTAATAAAGCAGTCTGAAATTGTGCATAATATAATCGGAGAATTAAATTTGAAACGTAATTGGAAAATTAGTATACATAAGACAAGAGAGGAAGCGACAGAAATGGGTGTATTTATAATTGATGGCGGATATCCCCTGAAAGGTTCGGTTCGTGTCAGTGGTGCAAAAAATGCCATACTTCCGGCATTGGCGGCTTGTTTGTTAACAGAGGAGAAGTGTATTATAAAAGATGTGCCGAACCTGGAGGATGTACATACCATGTGTGTCCTGCTAACATCCCTGGGAGTTGGAATTGAATTTGACACAATGAAAAAGGAGATTACAACCGACAGTTCTTCCATTAAGGAATATACGGCACCCTATGATCTCGTAAATCAAATGAGAGCATCTTTTCTGGTAATGGGTCCTCTTCTCGCGAGAAAAGGAAAAGCGAAAGTTTCACTTCCGGGCGGCTGCGCTATTGGAAGCAGGCCGGTTGATCTTCATTTAAAGGGTTTTTCAGCGTTGGGCGCAAGCATCAATACAGGTCACGGATATGTGGAAGCTCATGTAAAGGGCAGGTTAACCGGAGCCAGAATTTATCTGGATTTTCCAAGCGTTGGAGCGACAGAGAATATATTGATGGCCGCTGTCCTCGCAAAAGGTCAGACCACAATTGAAAATGCAGCCTCAGAGCCTGAAATTGTTGATTTGGCAACCATGCTGGTATCAATGGGCGCCAATGTAACCGGAGCCGGAACCGATACCATACGTGTTACGGGCGTAGACCGGCTGCATGCAACAGATCATGTTATAATACCCGATCGGATTGAAGCCGGTACATTTATGATAGCTGCTGCAATAACGGGAGGAGATGTATTAATAGAAAACATCATGCCCGATCATTTAAAGCCTGTAACCGCCAAATTAAGGGAATCGGGCACTGAAATATCCGAAGAAATAAGTGCTGTTTATGTAAAGGCATCCAAACGCCTGAAAGCCGTGGATATTAAAACACATCCTCATCCTGGCTTTCCAACCGACCTGCAAGCTCAGATGACTTCCTTTTTAAGCCGTGCCGAGGGAACCAGCATGATTGTGGAGACTATTTTTGAAAACAGGTTTATGCATGTCAGTGAGTTGAAACGCATGGGCGCACGGATAAAAATTGACGGCCGAACAGCTATTATCGAGGGTGGGAACCAGTTTATGGGAGCACAGGTGAAAGCTACGGATTTAAGAGCCGGAGCGGCGTTAATACTGGCAGGTTTATCCGCAAACGACAGGACCGAAATCAGTGATATCTATCATATTGATCGCGGATATGAAGCAATGGAGCAGAAACTGAAATCGTTGGGAGCAAAGATTGTAAGAAAATAAGCCTTAATCGCCGTATGTTTCTGCTATTAAAATCAATTTAGCTCATCCAGTGTTAACTTGAATCCGGGAATAAAGGTTTCCATGAAATATTCCGCTTCCGGCATTTTCATATTTCTTATTTTTGCCAGTGTTGCCTCTGCCGCTTTTTTAAACTCACTGTTACCTGCTTTTTCTTCTTCCACACATTTTATGTATGCACTTATACGGTCCGCAGCCTTCACGATTTTTCCTTCATCGGAGGCTTCATCATAGAAAAGTATATTCCGGTAAATGGCTGCAAATTCTTCGGGCAGCATGGAGAGGAGCCTTTCCTTTGAAATATCTTCAAGATCCTTGTAAGCTTTCCGGATAGACGGATTAAAATATTTTATTGGTGTCGGCATATCTCCCGTAAGGGTTTCGTTGGAATCATGAAACATGGCGAGAACCGCAACATGATCGGAATTGACTTTTCCTCCGTAATGCTTGTTTTTTATAAGTGCCAGCGCATGGGCAATCATTGATACCTGCAGGCTGTGTTCCTGGATGCTTTCCTGATTTGTATTCCGCATTAGACCCCATCTTGTAATATGCTTCATTCGTGATAAAAATGCAAAAAAATGGTAAGGCTTCTTCAAAATGATTCCTCCTCACAGGTATCGGATTTTATACAGAACCTTTGTTCTACCCAATATCATACCGGACAATTATACAATATGCAAGTTTCAGTTTTTTCGATTATGGAAACATTCGAAGAAGGTTCCGCACGGAATTGCCGCAAAGCTGCATAATAATAGACGATCCGGTGAACAACTGCTTAACCGGACCGTCTAACCTGCCCTTGTTCCTTGTGTCCGGCAGGATTTTGAAAAGTAGTGCATAAAATAATTCGTCCTCCCGAGGTGTATCGAAGATGTTCCTTTCCTAAGTCTTAATACTGACGCAATGGAATCATTCCCTTCGTAGTACTTTGCATTTAAGATGCCCTAAGTTGGCGGATCATCTCCTTTACGGATTTTTAAACCTGGAACAAACATAGTATTTTGGTGGAATCAACCCCTTTACAGTTTATTTTGGAAATTGACTGTTCTAGGTGGGATCATCCCCTTTCTACTAATATTTTATTCACTTATTTTATAATATATATATACCACGCAGATTGTTCGCAAAACAAAAATAAAATTCTTTTCTTTACGGTTTGGTGGTATAATAAATTCAATTCAGATTTGTTGGGTGATTGTTTTGTTTAAAATGCTTCTAATTGAATTATCCTCTGTTTGCCTTTATAAAGAAGTGCTGCGGGATAAAGCCGTAGAAAAGCTGGTTGCTTTATTAAAAATGATAATAAGTCAGGATGCGGATGCGGAAAAATTGGTTGAGATATATAGCGGCATTTATGCCATACTTTTGAAAGGTAATGCCGCCGGCTTTTTCAGCTACGTTTCAGCACTTTTATATGCAGATGAAAACACGTTCACACTATCCTGTGAAGGAAAAGAAATGAAAACCGACAGCCCAATCTTAAGGCAGGCCGAACGGGATCTGGTGATTATGGAAAGGATGGCGTCCATCCGGTGCGGTGATATTAAAAAGAAAATGAAGGAGTTGTTTTCTGAAAGCCCTGAGATGCATATCTTAATTGATAACCTTCCGGACTGGAATATGAGATGTGATGTGGACAGGATACCGTTGGAAAAGAGAATTCTGTGGCATCGGAAAAACGGAGCGGGAATATTCTCGCAGCACAGTTTTTTTATATGGGACGGAGAAGAGCGGAAACCTGTTCCTGTAAAAAATCCGGATTCAATTACACTGGACAGGCTTTATCTCGTAGACAGCCAAAAGGAGACTGCCTTCAAAAACACCGAAGTATTTATGTCGGGAAGCCCTGCCAATAATGTTCTGTTTTACGGAGACAGGGGAACGGGAAAGTCATCGATGGTCAAAGCCATTGCCAATGAATTTTCAGTTAAGGGGCTAAGGCTTATAGAGGTTCCAAAAAAGTTTCTTTATCAGATACCTGTAATAACTTCAATGTTGTCCTTTCGCAACCTGAAATTCATACTCTTTATAGATGACCTCGCCTTTGCGAATAATGAAGAAGAATATACGGCATTGAAAGCTGTCCTTGAAGGGGGAATTGAACATAAACCCTCCAATATTATACTTTATGCCACGTCAAACAGGCGGCATCTTGTTAAAGAACGGTTTGCCGACCGGAAGGGAGTATTCTCGGATAATCCCGATGAGGAGATCCGGGCAAGAGACGGCATTCAGGAAAAATTGTCCCTGGCCGACCGTTTTGGGATAACCATAGTTTTTACATCTCCGATAAAAAAGGAGTATTTAGAGATTATTTGCAAAATAGCCGAAGAGGAGAAGATATGCATTGATAACTCACTGCTTGAGCAAAAAGCCATGCAGTGGGAGATGACGTATAACGGAATGTCGCCCAGAACGGCGAGGCAGTTTATAAACTGGCTTAAAGCCAGTGTTGACGACACAACCGCAAAAATGTAGCGGGGTAACAGAAAGTGAGGAAATAAAATGAGAGCGGTAATTACGGTAATAGGTTGTGATAAAATGGGATTGATTGCCGGGGTCAGCGGCATTCTTGCAAAGGCGGATGTGAATATCCTGGATATATCACAAACAACCATGCAGGATCTTTTCACTATGATCATGTTAGTCGACATGGAAAAAATGAATATGGATTTTTCGGAACTGAAGGAGAAGCTTGACGAGTTGGGCAAGGAGCTTAAGGTTGACATACGCATCCAGCGGGAAGAGATCTTTAAAAGCATGCACCGGATTTAGCAAACTGTAAGAAATCATGGGAGGAATTATGTTAAGCCAATTTGAAATACTGGAAACCATAAGAATGATCCAGAATGAGAAACTGGATATCCGTACAATAACAATGGGGATTTCCCTGATGGATTGCAGCAGTGAGGATACGGATAAAGCCTGCACGAAGATTTATGACAAAATAACGCGATATGCCAGAGATCTTGTAAAAACGGGAGAAGATATAGAAAAGGAGTTCGGCATTCCCATTATCAATAAAAGGATATCCGTAACCCCTATTTCAATTATTTCGGAGAGTAGTAAAAATGCCGATTATGTCCGCTTTGCCATGGCACTTGACAAAGCGGCTGCAGAAACGGGAGTAAACTTTATCGGTGGGTTTTCGGCCCTTGTGCATAAGGGATATACCAATGCCGACAGGGCGTTTATTGAATCCATTCCGCTTGCGCTGTCAGCCACTGAAAGGGTTTGTTCATCGGTGAATGTCGCGACAACCAGGGCAGGCATTAATATGGATGCCGTAAAGCAGATGGGGGAGATTATAAAAGAAACGGCCAAAAGGACTGAAGACAGAGATGGTTTCGGATGCGCGAAGCTTGTTGTATTCGCAAATGCTGTTGAAGACAACCCGTTTATGGCAGGTGCGTTTCATGGAATAGGAGAGCCGGAATGCGTTGTGAATGTTGGAGTTAGCGGCCCCGGTGTTGTTCATGCGGCACTCATGAAAGTAAAAGGAGCGGATTTTGGAACCGTAGCCGAAACTGTAAAGAATACGGCTTTTAAAATTACCCGTATGGGACAGCTTGTTGCGCGGGAAGCTTCCAGCAGGTTGGGAGTCGCTTTCGGAATTGTGGATCTTTCCCTTGCTCCCACTCCGGCCGTTGGAGACAGCGTGGCGCATATCCTTGAGGAAATGGGCCTTGAACGGTGCGGCGCGCCCGGAACAACGGCAGCATTGGCTCTTTTAAACGATGCCGTGAAAAAAGGAGGCGTTATGGCCTCTTCATATGTAGGAGGATTGAGCGGGGCTTTTATACCGGTAAGTGAAGACGCGGGTATGATCGAAGCGGTAAAATGTGGTGCTCTGTCTTTAGAAAAGCTTGAAGCAATGACCTGTGTCTGTTCGGTCGGACTGGACATGATTGCCGTACCCGGGGATACGCCGGCTTCTACCATTTCAGCCATAATAGCGGATGAAGCGGCAATTGGTGTGGTAAACCAAAAAACAACCGCCGTAAGGATTATTCCTGTTCCTAACATGAAGGAAGGGGATATGGTAGAGTTTGGTGGGCTTTTAGGCTCCGGTCCGATAATGCGTGTAAACCCGTTTTCATCCCGAGAGTTTATCTCACGCGGAGGAAGAATTCCAGCGCCTCTTCATAGTCTGAAAAATTAAAATTTTATACCCTTATGTGTTCTTTCGTTCCTGTATAACAAAAAGCAGACTTTCACATATGGGCAGCAGAAATCCTCAAAAACAAAGGCAATAATTTTTTGTTTTACAACAGAATTTAAGGGTATAAATAAAATTAGTGCTTTTTAGGAGGATTAGGGAATGGAATTTTGTCAAAGGGTTGTTAATGGTGTTGTTGTTGCTGATATCTCAGGGCAAATCAGAATATCCACACAGAACGAATGCAAGGAATATTTTGATAACCTGGTAAAAACATATAGCAATACAAATATCATTCTGAATATGTCGGGCATAGGATATATCAACAGCGCCGGAATCGGAATGATTATCGATACATTTAAAAAATTCAGGAAAAATGGCGGAAGACTTGTATTATGCAGACTTGTTTCAGATATCGCCAAACTATTCGAGGTAACAAAGCTGGATCGCTTTATCGAAATATATGATAATGAAGAGGAAGCAATTAAAAAGCTGAATGAAATATAGATATATACCGGTTATTTCTGAAAATTTAGGGGTGAACGAGGGGAAATGGTAATTAAGGAGTTCAAACTCGGGGATCTGGTTGAAATGAAAAAGCAGCATCCCTGCGGCAGTAAAATATGGAAGGTGCTGCGTACCGGAGCGGATATCCGGATTGAATGCCAGGGCTGTCGTCACCAGGTAATGATTCCAAGGAGCAAATTTGAAAAGAACATGAAAAAAGTGGTTCTTCCGTCAGAGTAATTTGGACCGTCCGCCAAACATGCGATATTGACATTATAAATCCTATATTGCCTGTCAAATTGTAAACAAATGTAGTTCCCGGCAAGTATATGTATATTTTTGGTATTTAAATAAGGTACTTTTCATCAGACAAAAAATGTGTTACAATGAGTTCTGCATGAATAATAAAAAATACGCGGGTGTAATTTAGTGGTAGAATATCAGCTTCCCAAGCTGACCGTGTGGGTTCGATTCCCATCACCCGCTCCACAAGACAGTGTTTCTAACGAAACACTGTCTTTAATTCCAGGAAATAAAAATTGTTTTCATTGGTAACCTTTATAAAAATAAAAGAAAGAAAAATACAAGCTATTCAACAAAAAAACTTCCCAAATTTGATATATTTCGACCCTGTCCCCAGTATACTGAAAAAGAAACGGCAGCTCAAATATAAAAAAATCAAAATCAAATTTCAATTACGCATTCCTTTTCAACTTATATCCTGTCTATGGATAATACTGCAATGTACTTTAATATATGCGCCACAGGGTGTCTGATAATTGTTTACATTGGTAAGCGTAATATACAATTTATACCAGGCGTAAAAACTTCGAAATTACTTTACAAAACAGAAAGCATATGCTACAATAAAACTCGTTTCCGGTGAAACCGGAAGAAATTTATTTATCAGCCCTCATAGCTCAGTAGGTAGAGCGCATCCATGGTAAGGATGAGGTCTCCAGTTCGAATCTGGATGAGGGCTCCAGTAAAATCAAGGCTTCCAGGATTCAGATCCCGGGAGCTTTTTTCATATTTACTACTACCTTACTACTACCAGGATATAACGAGATATCATTAAAGAAATAATTTTTCTATCTTTTGCTGCTAAGTTTTGTACACTTTCAGTCTATATGATAATATATAATCAATGCTTGTCTATAATTTTTATGGGCAATAATCTCTTATGGTAAAAGCGATTAAACCAGGAGGCTGGAAGAAATGAAAAACAAAGACTATTTATTGAATATAACTGAATTGAAGAGCATTTTGAACCAACAAACAAAAGAGAACCTTGTCGGCCTGCTAACCGAATGCTATAAAAACAATGAAAAGATCAAGGAATTGATCTCTGCGAAATATGCCGGTAATGATGCTGTAAAGCAAATACTTGAGGACTACAAGATAAAAATTCAAAATGTGTTCTTCCCGGATAGATTGAGCGGTAAATTGATGTTATCAGAGGCAAGGAAGGCAATACACAATTTCAAGAAGCTTTGTAATGATGAAGAGCTCATACTTGATTTAATGCTCTTTTATGTCGAGACAGGTGTTGAGGCTACCAATACATATGGGGACTTATACGAGGAGTTTTATAGCAGCATTGAAAAGATGTACTGGTCTGTGATAGAAGCCATTAACAAGTACAAGGATTCCAGAATTTTTTCTGTTCTCAGCAAGCGGCTTAAGGCTGTTGTTGATGATACGGGTGGAATCGGTTGGGGATTCCATGATAATCTGGCTAATATGTACCATGAAATAAAATGGCTGGAAATCGGGGATATAGAGGCGGATACGGATGAACTCGGTAAAATCAAGGAATATATATCGGGAATATTTGCTAAGAGGGCTGATATCCCTGAGTTAAAAGATAAGCCTATAAATGAGATCGTTTCAGGGGTTATTAACGCCGATGAAGTTTTTCTGAAGAAGATGGACAATCAGCACAGGAGCTACAGCAATGATGAAGAAATAGATTTTATTGGGAAAAAGACGAATTTCGATTACCAATTGATAGAACTGATTCTCTGGCAAAGATATTGCTATGAGATGGAGAATGATTACTGGGAATATCCGGAAGGCGAATGCGAAAATTGTAGGGGTGGCAAGCTTTACATTAAAGAGGTTCCTGGCAAGGACTATGCGGATAAAATTATCTGTAAAAAGTGCGGTGCTGAATTTATCAGGGAGTAGGCCGATTGGAGGCGATTAAGTGAAACCTGTAAAATTGAAAGACATTATAGATGAAATGGACATGCAGATGGAGGAATACCGAAGTTATCTCAATAAGGAGACAGGAGTTATTATATCCGTCAGCACGGAGGAACTGTCCATTGCGGAAGATTCTGAAGAGGATGATGACTTTTCGGAATATCCCGAGTGGCAGCAAGAGTCCTTAAAAGATGCACTGGATGTAATAGTCAATGAGGACAATTACATTGAACTGCCGGATAAGTGGGAGATAAATGAATATGACATTATGGAGGATTTTTGTGGTTCCGTAAAGAATGACAGGGTGAGTAATTCCCTATATTCAGCTATTAAGGGTCGTGGAGCCTTCCGCCGCTTTAAGGATGAGATATGCAGGTTTGGCATAGAAAATGATTGGTACAGGTTTCGTGAAGAAGCTTTAAAGAAAATAGCAATTGAATGGTGTGAGGACAATGAAATCATGTTTGTTGTTTGACTCCCCCAAAATAGGGGGAGGGTTTATATTTCAAAACCCTCGAATATTTTATTAAGCTTTTTGACAGCCGATCTCTTTATCCCCGGCATGACATGGGTGTATATATTCAGTGTATGGCTGATGTCGCTGTGACCCAAAAGCTCCTGGACGGTTTTTGGCGATTCATTTGCTTCAAAAAGCCTCGTTGCGAAGGTGTGTCGAAGCAAATCCTAAAGTTTGGATTTGCTTCGTTATCAAAACTTAAATAAAATCCAAACCTTTTGAGAAAAAGTCCGCAAAATCAAGGATTCTTGATGCAAAGGTTCGGATTTAATATTCAGCGTGATATGATCTTTCTAATAATAAATAGGAGGTCATACACGATGAATATAGAAAATTTAAGGGAAAGATATCCTGAGCTAATCACCTACATGGAAAGCGCAGGCTACCACAAAAACTATGTTTACCACGTCAAGAGGGAAATCATTCGCATTTTAACTAAAGCTGACGAGGAGGGGTGGAAGAGCTACAGTGACATCTATCGGGAATATGTGGGGAGATTATACTCTATACAGACCCTTCGCAACAAACGGACATTCTTGGGATTAATTGAGCATTTCGATGTCTACGGGCAATATCCCGACGGACGGCGGCGACAAAAAATAGTAAAGCGCGCCAAGTATCATATGCTTTCGGATGAGTTTAAAACGGTTATTGATTATTATTGTGCTGCCGAAAAGAAGCGGGGTAAGAAGGGCACCACCATATACGGCGAATCGTACAATGCATCAACATTTCTGTATGTGCTTCAGGAAAAAGGCTTGGAAACACTGCAAGCAATTACAGAAGAGGCAGTGTTGTCCGTATTTATTGGAATGGATGGACATCTACGCCGGAGTTGCAGCTACAAAAAGAATGTCGCGGCGGTTTTCAAGATGTGTATACCACAAGACCCTGAAACATTTAAAAGAATCTTATCATACTTTCCGATGCTAAGGGAAACCCGCAAGAACATTCAATATTTGCGTCCAGAGGAAATTACAGCGATCAAACAAACGTTGAAAGATAAGAATTCGCCTCTTTCACTTAGAGACAAGGCAATCAGCACACTGGTTCTGAACACAGGTCTGCGTATGTGCGATATCGCTGGTATGACGCTGACTTCCATTGACTGGGAGAAAGATCTGATTTTGATCAGCCAGCAAAAAACCGAAGCGCCACTTAATCTGCCGTTGACGGCAATTGTCGGCAACGCCGTTTATGATTATCTAACGCTAGAACGCCCTGAAACTGAAAGCGAGTATATATTCATTTCGGAACAAAGACCATATGGGCGTCTGGAAAGCGCGAGCCTCGGGAATATCGCTGATAAATTGCTTGCAGCAGCGAACATAAGGCAATCGAATGGCGACCGACGGGGATTCCATATTTTCCGACATCGGCTAGCAACAGCACTCTTAGGGAATGGAGTCGCTCGCCCTGTGATTAGCGAGATTCTCGGACATGAATCACCTGACTCACTTGAAATATATCTGAGCGCGGATTTTGTACATCTGAAGGAATGCGCCCTAAGCATTGAATGGTTTCCGATGGACGAGGGGGTGCTTGCGAATGCGTGAGTATACTTCATTTTTAGCGCCGCACATACAATCCTACGCTTTGTTCCAGAAAGCCTCTGACCGCTTCGGCTCGACTTGGGAAACAAGCCTGTTCCTTTTTGATCACCATCTCAAAACATGTTACCCGCATGCGACGGAATTATCTCAGGAAATGGTAGACACATGGTGCAATCAGCGTGAAACAGAAATCAACAATTCTTGTATAGCACGGGTCAATCCGATCACAGGTTTGATTTGCTACTTACGTCAGCGACGGAAAACAGAGGTTGAAGAACCAACATTACCCCGGAAAGAGCGGAGGACATACATACCGCATGCCTTTACCGAAACCGAGCTTTTGAACTTTTTCAGATCTTGCGATGAGATACCAGATCTTCCGAAAACTAAGAGGTACGCATCCAGACGAATCATCGTACCGGTATTCTTTCGGTTACTATATATGTTCGCAGTCACTCTCTTTGAGACTGGTGGGGCAAAGGATACAGTGAATTATGTTAAAAAAAACGCCTACACATCAGTGTAGACGATAATACATATATTTCCAGTCTAATTAATCGGCTCCAGTTCCTCCAGTGGGAATTCATAAATTGCACTTACAATACAAGCCTTAAGGTATTGTTTGGTATTCCGGATTACCGTTTTCTCCTTAGCCTGTCTGTATTTGAAGATAACCCTGTCAATATGGTTCAGATGAAGTTTTGGCATCAGATGTTTATGGGAATGACAAAGTTCTTCGATGATATTTCTAAATACTTTGCAGATCATCATTGTAATATTGAACGCCGGAAGATTTATAAATTTCTTGAACAAAGGATTGATCCGTCAGTCTGTCCGTCATGGAATATCCACTCCTTAATTTGCAAGATGTGGCCCAAGGTTTTTGCACACATAGGAAAACAGTTCCTCCGAGATTGTCTTCACCCCATCCAGGCAGCCTTGGTTGAGGCATTCCAGACAAAGTCTGTTGATAAGCCTTGCATTTCCCTGTGATCGCCTGAATATGGCCTTTTTTGTTTCGGAAAGAAATACTTCATTTTCACTTCCCGCATTTTTAATATGCCAGTCGATATAGCTTGAGGATTCATCCTCCGTCATGGGCTTTAGTGTGATCCAGGCTCCGATCCTTTGCGCCAGAGGCACCATGGCTGGAAGCTTCAAGGTAGAAGCCAGCGATGGCTGCCCGAATAGCATAAGGGTTATGAGCGGTTCGTTTTTTACTTTCGTGTTGGTTAAAAGCCTGAGTTCATTGAGCATGGAAGGAGTCAGAATATGCGCCTCGTCAATCATTACCAGGGAGGGACGGCTTGATTCAAGATACGAGTATGTCAAAAGGTCAATGACCTTGAGCGCATCCGCACCAAACCATGTAGTGTTTACACCCATTGCAGCAGCTATCCCCCTGTACATTTCCCGTGGTTTGTTCTGAGGATTTTCAATTCGGATGATCTTGTACCGGGTGGATGAAAGGCCACCCAGAAACACCTCCATCAGTGTACTTTTTCCACTGCCTGATTCACCCACAATCACCCCGATTTCCCTGGTGTGGAGGAGTTGCGTAAGTCTTAAAAGTGCATTTTCATGATACCTGTTCATAAATGTTTTTAAAGGATCTATAACTTTGGGAAATGGAAGAACTTCAAATTCCCAGTAGTCAAGGAATCTTTTTGTTACCATTTCATCAACTGCATTACTCATGATTTTTCCGCCTTTCATATTAATTTGTATTTCTGTTTGTTATGACAGCCAGCCTAATTTCCTCAAGATAGCCCTTCAAATCGTCGATTGGATATTCCTTACCCAGAAGCCGTCCCACCGTGCTTCTTGCAAGACTTTCATGAATGGGGCCGACAGAACTCCACAGCGTGTGTACGGCAAGTCTTTCCGAAGGAGTAAATTTCCTTCTTAAAAGCTTCATCAGAAGGTAGATGAATTCATCAACACTAAAAACCACCGATAAACCCGGTTCAGGCATTACATTTATTGAATCTTTCTTGAGAATATTT
>CAZSVI010000007.1:0-46127 GCA_964610205.1 uncultured Oscillospiraceae bacterium | reverse complement strand
GCTTAGAGCGAAAAAGTTTGCAAAAAAAACAAACTTTTTTAGAGGAATTATATAAACACATAAACCGTCAAAATGTTCTAAACCGGTAAAACCTGTATACGAAGTTTTAAATGTAACTCACTATCCGATCTTCAAATGCTCCAATAGTTTATCAATATATGCTTTCGGTGAAAAATAATCCGGGAGATTCGGAACCAGGCCTATTTTATTGTAAAAATGATGGTATAACTGAACAGTCAAAACCTCGGGGACTAAAGGATTTTTGGGATTTCCGCATCTATCCCGGTATTCTCTCAACAGGGATTCTTCCTTTTGTGAGATATTAATTTTCAGTGGCTCCTGCACATGAACAGCTGATTTATAAAAGCTTCTGTTTTTGTTTTTTACAACAACCGTGTTTGCCGCCAGATCTCCCACTCTCATATAGCGCTTGGAAAAAACAGCGGAAAATATACCGATACCGTATATACCCGGCAGCATATCGGCAAGGCGGATAAAGTTCCTGATTAATGAAGCTATAAAGGAAAGCGGTTCACCATTGGCCATCATTACCTTTAGTCCAACCAATTTTTTACCGGGAGTCTCCCCCTTCATAAAGTATTCAAAAATAAGAAAATATCCAAACTGAATAATGAAAACCAAAAGCAGACCAATAACAATATATAATGTATTCTCTTCAATAAACATTATATCCGCATTCAGCTCTCCGTTAACAAACACAATAATCAAGCCTATTGTAAGCATTACTATATTTTGTATCATTATATCAATCGCAACGGCAACGCCTCTGGAACCCACTCCCGCAAGTTCAAATTCCAATGTTACGTTCTCAGGTGTCCGAATGTGTATAATATTCTGCATATGCTTCTACTCCCTCTGCTTCTATTAAGGGGTATTCATTTACTATATCATTAGAAGTTGTTTAAAAACATTGTATCAGATATTTCAATTTGATAAAATATACTTTATTGAATTGAAGCAAAATTATAAGGAGACCAAGTATAAAATGAATGAGGCTCACTTTATTAACGTGCATCACAATACCTGGAATGAACTTGAGGATGCGATGAAACACCTTTCGGTCAAAGCAAAAAATATTAACGACCTTGACAAGCTGCATCACCTCTTATTCCTTTACCAGACTGTGTGCGGTCACCTTTCTGTTGCCAGAACACGGTATGGAAATACAGCGACCGTCGAATACCTGAACAGCCTGGTTACAAGGGCACACCAAACCATTTACATAACAAAACCAAACAATGTGAAAAGAATTGCACGGTTCTTCCTGCAAGAATTTCCGGGAATGCTGAAAGCAGAATATAAACTTTTTATGATATCCACAGGAATTTTTATTGTCGGTTTTCTGTTCAGCTTTCTTTTTACTCTTTACCGGGAAGACTATGCCCTTTCCTTTGTTCCTGCCGAATATGTGAACGCGTTAAGAGATAATAATAATAATCAGTTTGTGTCAGATTTTAATTATTCAGTTGCTTCGGTCGCGATATTTACGAATAACATTAAAGTGGGTATCCTTGCTTTTGCTTTTGGTATCACCTTTGGCACAGGTACGGTATATGTACTCGCACAAAATGGGATGATGATGGGCGCTCTGTCGGCTTTAGCGGTAAACAGCGGAATGAGCTATACCTTCTGGTCATTGATTGTGCCTCATGGTGTCCCTGAATTATTCTGTATTTTTGTTTGTGGTGCGGCAGGGCTTATAATAGCAAGATCCATGCTGTTTCCCGGAATTCATTCCAGACGCAAATCCTTTGCCATGGGCAGCAAAAAAGCATTGTTGCTTCTTATTGGAACCATACCGCTGTTTGTACTGGCAGGTCTCACCGAAGGATATATAACACCCCTTCCGATTAACCCCTTATACAAGTATGCAATATCGCTTCTCTGGTTTATTGTTCTGTTGATATATCTTTCCCTCAGAAAGATAATCAGGGCAAATTTCTCACTAGATAAAATCGTTGTGCCGGTGACTGAAAAGTAATAACTTAGGGATTTGCTTTTCAACCGGCACAACGGGTTAAGCTGTTTGCTTGATTATTTGTTCAATTATTTGTATAGTCGCAGCATCTTTTTGTATTCCTCAAGACGCTCCTTACTGAGGGTGTTTAGTGGCTCATGTATGCTTGAAATTACAATACTGTCATGTACTCCTTTTTCCAATATCTCAATCAGTTTTTCAAGGGATTTTCCATCTTCCGGATAGGTTACTCCATACATATCCAGTTTTTTCCGTTGGGAGTAACCTCTAAACATGACTTCGAAGGCTTCGCGGATCTTGTTTTCCACTTCAACCAAATATTCTTTCACAGTGAATGGACAGGTAACAATAAAAGTACGGTAATCATAGTTTATAATTTTATCCGTATCACGCAGGTCCTTCCTCAGCTTTTCATAAAAATCCTGTATCATACCTATATGGATACCGGCAATTCTTCCCATAACAAAGGATACGGAATATTTACCCCTGCCGGCCCTCTTAATCTCGCGTTTCAAATCATCATTTGAAGACAGCGTTGATAAAATATTTCTGCGAAGCTCATCCAGATCAGGATGTTTCTGTTTGGATGGCAGCTTCTTTAAAAAATTATTAAACCTGGTAATAAAGAATTCCCCAAATAATTCCCGCTTTTCAGGAATTAATATTACATCTTCAATTCCGGCTTTTTTTGCTCCTCCGACATATTCAACAGAACCATCCGGTATAATGGCCATAACAGGAAAACTTAAAATGCCTGTCCCCTTTTTCAGCTTCTTCATCATTTCATATTGTTCTATGTAAGTTTCCTGATTTATCTGAATGATAAAAAAAAGAATGACTTCCTTAAATATATCCAGTTTAAGGTACAGGTCATTTTCATCCAGAACTTCCATAAATTCAAGATTTTTTTCGTAAAGATATTTTAGGACTGTTCCTTTGATAAACCGATCCTTAATAAAAATTAAAATTTTATCCGTCATGTTCCTTCACTCTCTATACTTTTAAGCACTATTCTCCTATATTGTATATCGACCAATAGGAGAACCGGGTTTAATTTCCCGTACAATTAATACAATAATAAAAAAGAGGCATGGATTTTTAGAAAGCGTTTTGTTAATTTTCCAATCTTCACCAGTAAAGCTGTCCGGACTCCATTGCGTTCCTTGATTCTTTATGATATATTAATTTCTGGCATGAAAGGTATGAATGATTAATGTTGTAGGAGGCGATACACATGTCGAAATTAATTGGAAACGCAATATTCGGTCAGTCCGGTGGGCCTACTTCTGTTATTAACGCAAGCGCTGCCGGTGTTTTTACCGAGGCTCTGAAACAGGACTGCATCCCGAAGGTTTATGGAGCTGCAAACGGTATTAAGGGGATACTGGATGAAAAATTTTATGATATGGGCTGTGAGGATCCAAGAGAACTTGAGCTTCTAAAGACTACTCCTTCTTCCGCTCTGGGCTCTGTGCGGTACAAGCTGTCCAAGGCAGAGGTTGACGATACCGACTACAAGAGGTTACTGGAAGTATTTAAAAAATATGATATCCGTTACTTTTTCTATAATGGCGGAAACGATTCCATGGACACCTGTAATAAAGTCAGCAAGTATATGCAGAAGGTCGGCTATGAATGCCGTGTAATGGGTGTTCCAAAAACTATTGATAATGATTTGGCCAGAACAGATCACTGCCCGGGTTATGCCAGTGCCGCCCGTTATATAGCAACTTCAACCATGGAAGTATATCTGGACGCCCGTGTATATAATACCCCAATGGTATGCGTACTTGAGGTTATGGGAAGAAATGCCGGATGGCTCACAGCCGCAACAGCACTGGCTTCCTATAAGGGTGCGGGCCCTGATTTGATATACCTGCCCGAGCTTGATTTTGATATGAATAAATTCCTTGCCGAGGTAAAGGCTGTTTATGAGAAGAACAATGGAAAAGTAATTATTGCTGTTTCAGAAGGTATTAGAGACAAAAATGGCAAATATATATCCGAATACGGTTCCGATCTGGCTAAAGAGAAGGATTCTTTCGGCCATGCCCAGTTAGGCGGAACCGCTCAGGTACTGGCATGCAAATTGAAGGATGAATTGAAATGTAAAACCCGCTCAATTGAATTCAGCTTATTGCAGCGTTGTGCCGCGCACTGTGCCTCAAAAAACGATGTTGATGAAACCTTTAAAGCAGGCCAATTAGCAGTTCAGTATGCCGTAGAGGGAACCACCGATCATATGGTGGCCTATGAACGTGCCGAGGGTACGGAATACAAGTGCAAATTTAAACTTGTAAATTTATCGGAAGTAGCCAATACTGAAAAGAAAATACCGCGTGAATGGATAAACAAAGAAGGAACCGGTTTAACACAGGCTTATATTGACTATGCTCTTCCGCTGATACAGGGTGAATCCTCGCCTCCAATGGAAGAAGGGCTTCCCCGTTTTGCCAGGCTGAAGAAGGTTCCGGTCGTAAAATAGATTCAGAATATTTTTTGATATAGGAAACTAAAACGGAAGGCAATCGGTATATTCCATTGCCTCCCGCTTTGAGCCTTATCACTTCGTGATAAGGTTCTTATTACGGTGTGATGATTTTGCCAAAACAAAACCTGTCGTTGTAATTACAACTCTTGAGCTATTTCAATTTGCACAATGGGTTAATCAATTCCCCTTAATTGGTTGGCCGCTTTCAATCTCCTTAAGGCGCGAATTGGCGTATGAACTGTACTGGCTATTTGTAAAATCCCTGGTTAAAGCTTCAAACAGCTCAACCGCCCTTTCCAATGCGTTGGAGCGGGCGGCAGCTTTTCCCGCCTGGTAATAGAGAGCCGGAAGATATGACACCTTGTCCTGCTCAATAAATATTAATGCGTTTTCATATTTTTCAAGAGCCTGCCGGTAAACATCAGAACTATTGGCTGTGTTTCCATTATATATTTTATTTCCCTCCTGGTACAGTTGTTCAGATGCCGCTATACGAACTGTATCCCACAGCTCCTGTTGCCTGCCCATAAGATCATCCGGAATTGTTGTACCCTGTTTATTCATTAACAAATCAGCACTCTGTGCGAATTTACCTGATTTGTATTCATTATCGGCCTGATCCAGACGAGCAACCCAATCCTTATACGACTGAAAGCTATCCATCAGTTTCAGATTCTCTTCCTTACGTTCCTTCAAATCCTGTTCCAGTTTTTGTGTTCTTTCGGTTAACTGCTCTATTTGTTTTTCAAGTTCCGGATTCTTCACAATGTTCTCCACCCGTTCAAAGGATAACAGGGACTTATTGGTTGGAACCATATACCAGATGAACCCCATTAACAGAATGCCGACTAATAAGCCTAAAATATATTTCAGTCCATATAAATTGTTATCTTCGCTTTGAAGCCCTTTTGCAAGCCAGGCTCCAAAAAGCCCGGTATTTTTCTGTGTTTTAGTATTTCTTGAATTTTTCCTTTTGACAGCTATCGTATTCCCTTCCTGCGGTTCACCTGCAACATCCAGTTTGTTCAAATACTGCATAGCTTTTATACTGCTGTCGTCAGCTTCAATGACCTTTTTAAAAGCAGCTCTTCCCTTGTCATCGTTTCCGGTGGCAAGATAACAAAGACCCAGCAGGTTCATAGCTTCATAAAAAGCCGGATGAAGGGATATTGCCTTTTTCAGCGCAATAATTGCCATATCTTCACTTCCGGATTGCATATCATCCAGGGCTTTGTTGAATAGATGAATAGCTTCCATAGTATTCTCGGACAAATCGGACGAATAGTTCTCAATTGCTTTCAGATCAATAGGTTCATATCCTTCAAGTTCCTCTGATACATTCAACATCTTCTTACCCCCGTATCAATTTTTACCATTTTTAAGTATATTGCGTACATGCCCGATATAAAACAGCGAACCTAAAGCCACAATAACATCATTTTTATTAGCTCTATATATTGTTTTTTCAACCGCTTCTATTATTGTATCACTACATTCTACATTTTCACAATACTTCCTCATAATTTCATACAGACTTTTCGCAGACAGTGCCCTTGGGGTTTCAGGAGTTACGGCTATAAACCTATTTGTAATAACGGAAATCTCCCTGAGCATTGTTTCATAATCCTTGTCCTTCATTACTCCAAAAATAACCGTGGCTTTTTTCCCTGGGTATACTTCCCTGAATGTATCAATAAAAGAACGGATTCCATCGGGGTTGTGGGCCGCGTCAATATAAAAATCAGGGTTCTCCCGCAGCAACTCAAACCGCCCCGGCCATTTTGCACTGGAAAATCCGTTTAAAACTGCTTGTCCCTTTATGTTAAAGCCGGATTCTTTTAAAACTTCAATTGTTTTTATTGCCACTGCGGCATTATAAACCTGGTGTATCCCGTTTACAGATGTTTTGATTTTCCCGTATAATGGATGATAAAAACCAAGCCCGCCTTTATGCACCTCAATACCGGTCAACTCATTGATATCGGCAATATACAGGCTTGCGTCATTTTCTTTGCATACCGCAGCAATGGTTTGGTACGCGGATTCTTCCTGGGGATATGTTACAACCTTTCCGTTTTTCTTAATAATTCCCGCTTTCTCATATGCTATGCATGACAGGGTATTCCCCAGGATCCCCATGTGATCCATCGCAATTTTCGTAATTACCGATACCACCGGGCTGGGAATGCTGTTCGTAGCATCAAAGCGTCCTCCCATACCCGTTTCCAAAACAACAACATCACACTTATTTTCAAGGAAATACAGAAAGGAAAGAGCCGTAATGACTTCAAACTCAGTAGGATGCTCCAGACCTTCCCCCACCATTACATCTATAACAGCCTTTACTCTGGTAGCATATTCAGCTAAATCCTCGTTTGATATTTTCTTGCCGTTCAGCATGATTCTTTCATTAAAGCAAACTAAAAAAGGCGATGTATAGAGACCTGTTGAATAGCCTTCACAGGATAATATGCTCGCAAGAAAAGCCGCCGTTGAACCCTTGCCGTTGGTTCCCGCAATATGAATGAATTTCAGCCTGTGTTGAGGATTTCCCAGCCGCGCGGCAAGGATTTTTATCCTATCCAGGCCCGGTTTGCTACCAAAACGGCTTAGGCTGTGTATATAATCAAGTGATTCATTATAGTTCATATTTTCCTCATCGTATTATTTTCCATATCGGAAAAAATTCTTCGCTTCACTCAGAATGACACAAAAACTTGGTTCAATGTATATAAACAGCTAAGCTCCGCAGCATTTCTTATATTTTTTTCCGCTTCCACAGGGGCAGGGATCATTCCTTCCTACTTTTTCGGCTTCACGCTTTTTGGGTTTTTTCACCCCATCCCCTCCGTGAGATGCCATTACAGGTCTTGCTACCTGGGTCCTCTGCACTACAATGTTTTCCTTCCTGACATTCATAAGTTCCCTGATGGAATCCTGCTGAATGTTCCGTATCATTTCATCGAACATATCAAAGCCTTCCATCCGGTATTCAACAATAGGATCCCTTTGTCCGTATGCCCTGAGACCTATTCCATATTTAAGCTGATCCATCGCGTCAATATGATCCATCCACTTCTCGTCAACTGATTTTAAGAGTATGCGACGCTCCAGCTCTCTTATAATATCATTGCCGAAAGCTTTCTCCTGCTCTTCGTAGCGCTGCAGAGCCTTTTCATACATTACCTCCCGCAGCCGGTCTACTGTAATGATTTCAAAATCAAATTCTGCGGAATTTATCGAATCCTTGGGCAGAACAATACTCTCGGCGTATGACTTTAATGCGTTCCAGTCCCAATCGTCGGGGTAAGGACTTTCCTTACAGTACAGGGTTATAATATACTCCACTATACCCTCCAGCATCTTCAGGAAGTTGTCCCTCAGGTTTTCCCCGTTAAGAACCTTGTACCGCTCCTTATAGATAAGCTCACGCTGCTGGTTCATGACATCATCATATTGAAGAACATTCTTACGGCGGTTAAAGTTGATTCCTTCAATCTTTTTCTGAGCATTCTCTATCGTATTGGATAGCATACGGTGTTCAATCGGTTGATCCTCTTCCAGCCCCAGCATGCTGACCATCCTTGAAAGCCTTTCGGAGCCGAAAAGGCGCATCAGGTCATCTTCCAGAGAAATATAGAACCGGGACTCCCCGGGATCCCCCTGGCGGCCTGAACGACCGCGGAGCTGATTATCTATACGCCTGGATTCATGACGTTCGGTTCCTATGATTTTCAACCCGCCTGCTTCAATTACCTTGACTTTTTCCGAATCCGTTTCCTTTTTATACTGCTCATACAATTTTTTATAAACCGAACGTGCCTTCAATATTTCCTCATCATCGGTTTCATTAAAACTGGTGGATATATTTATATAAAAATCATCCATTCCCTGCTTGCGCATATCCTGTTTAGCAAGAAATTCAGGATTACCGCCCAGCATAATATCGGTACCACGCCCAGCCATGTTTGTGGCGATGGTCACCGCCTCGTATTTTCCGGCCTGAGCTACAATCTCCGCTTCCTTGTCATGGTATTTGGCATTTAACACATTATGCTTCACTCCGCGCCTTTTTAACAATTGGCTCAGATGTTCCGATGTTTCGATGGAAATGGTTCCTACCAGAACAGGCTGACCTTTTTCATGACTTTGTTCGATATCGTCAATAACTGCGTTGAATTTTCCGGCAGTGCCTTTGTAAACAACGTCAGGATGATCCTCGCGGATAACCGGAAGATTTGTGGGAATAACAATAACATCCAGCTTGTAAATAGCCTGGAATTCCTGCTCTTCGGTCATTGCTGTACCGGTCATACCGGCCAGTTTCGTGTACATTCTGAAATAATTTTGAAAAGTAATGGTAGCCAGGGTTTTGCTCTCCCTTTCCACCGTTACGCCTTCCTTTGCCTCGATAGCCTGATGAAGTCCGTCGCTGTACCTTCGGCCATACATCAAACGACCGGTAAACTCATCGACAATGATGATTTCCCCGTCTTTATCCACATAATCAACGTCTCTTTTCATTAAGCCGTGTGCTCGTATAGCCTGGTTAATATGATGGGATATAGTCATATTTTCGGCATCCGAAAGATTTTCAATATTAAAAAATTTTTCCGCCTTCGCCACGCCTTTTGCTGTAAGTGTGGACGTATGCGCCTTTTCATCTACAATATAGTCCGCGTCAATGTCATCGTCGTGGGTTTTGTCATCGGTTTCTTTGAAAACCTTCTTTTTTAGTTTCCGGGCAAAAGCATCTGCCTGTTGATACAGATCGGTGGATTTGTCGCCAGGTCCTGATATAATCAATGGCGTTCGGGCTTCATCCACAAGAATGGAGTCCACTTCGTCGACAATGGCGTAATAATGTCCTCTCTGTACCATCTGTTCTTTATAAACCACCATGTTGTCTCTCAGGTAATCAAAACCAAACTCATTATTTGTTCCATAAGTGATATCACTGTTATAAGCTTTCCGGCGTTGTTCGGTATCAAGATCGTGAACAATTACGCCAACGTTCAGGCCCAGAAACTGATACACCTTTCCCATCCACTCTGCATCACGCCGGGCAAGGTAATCATTTACGGTAACAATATGAACCCCTTTTCCTTCCAGCGCGTTTAAATAGACCGGTAGAGTGGCAACCAGGGTTTTTCCTTCTCCGGTTTTCATTTCGGCGATCCGTCCCTGGTGAAGAACAATGCCGCCAATCAACTGAACCCGGTAATGGCGTAAACCCAATACCCGTTTTGAAGCTTCCCGAACTACAGCGAATGCTTCCGGAAGGATATCCTCAAGTGTTTCCCCCTCCTGGAGCCTCTTCTTAAACCCTGGTGTTTTCGCTCTTAATTCTTCGTCGGAAAGATTTTCCATATCGCTTTCCATCTCTTCTATTTGATCAGCCAGAGGTTCAAGCCTCTTAACTTCCTTATCACTGTAATTTCCAAATATTTTCTCCAATAATTTCAAATTATTCACTCTCTCCTTCCGGTTTATCCTTAAGTCTTTTAAGGATTAACTGATATCCATCGGCACCGTAATTAAGACAACGGCTTACCCTGCTGATAGTCGCCTCACTCGCTCCGGTTTTTTCATGAATTTCCCGATAAGTCTTACCATTATCAAGCATTTTAGCCACTTCCAAACGCTGAGCAAAAGCTTTGATTTCGGCGATGGTACCAATATCTTCAAAAAAGCTGTAGCACTCCTCCTTTGTTTTCAAAAGAAGAATTGCTTGAAACAGCTTATCGGTAATCTCGTCCTGTAGCTTTTTGTTCAAAAAACTCACTCCATTAAGATATACTGATTTCTCAGAAAAAAGTTTGACCTTTACTGAAGTATTTCTTTTACTCATTACTTCATTACTTCATATTTTATCTAATACGTCAAATAAAGTCAAAGGAAATCAGGGAAGTTGAGTTAAATAAGTTTGTTCAATAGCTAAGAAGCGTACCCTCCGAAGGATATGCTTCTTATGCTTTTAATAATACCCATGAATTGTATCAATATGCTATGGTGACAATATGAATTCCGGATTTGATATGGATTCAATAATTATGCTTGCTGTGCGGTATTGAAACCGCTTCCAGGATTTTAATGACGATTTTACTATTTTCCGTATAAAGGCCCAAAATTTCGGCAGGCACGGTAATCCGAACCTTCCGGATCCTCCGTGCCGAACGCTGCCCAGGCGCCGGGCCTGTAAACTTTTTCATCAGCCACATTATGCATACATACGGGTATTCGAAGCATGGATGCCAGTGTAATCAGGTCGGCTCCAATATGTCCATAGCTGAATGCGCCATGATTGGCTCCCCAATTTGACATAACCGCATAAACATCCTTAAATGCACCCTTCCCCGTAAGCCTCGGCGCAAACCATGTTGTAGGCCAGGTTGGGTCTGTTCTTTGGTCTAGTTTGTCATGGACTTCATCAGGCAAATCAACAGTAAAACCTTCCGCAATCTGAAGAACGGGGCCAAGTCCCTTCACCAGATTTAACCTGGACATGGTTATGGGCATTCCTCCGCAGGTCAGGAAATCCGATGAAAAACCCCCGCCCCGGAAATACCCTATATTTGCAGGTCGCCATTGAGTTGCATCCAGACATTTTTTCGCTTCATCCGGAGTTATTTCCCACCATGGCTTCATAACCGGCTGACCGTCTTTTGTCTGCTGCCCGGTACCATCCATTGCCGCCGATCCCGAATTTATAAGATGAATAATACCATTCGCCCCATGACCTTCCATACTATATCCGGTAACCCTTTTAACCGCCTCATGGCTCCAATATGTACGTACATCGGCAAAGACCTGGGCCGTATTTGTCAACAGGTGACCGAATAGCATAACCACACCGTTCAGACTGTCATTTTCGGTTGCGACCAGGTACGGCTGTCGAATTCCCGTCCAATCAAAGGAACTGTTTAGTATGGTCTCCAAAAAATCTCCGTTCGGGAAATAATCCGTCCATTGACGCTGCCCCTGGAATCCTGATAATATGGCGTTGTGTCCGTTTGCTTCTTCTCCGAAACCAAGTTCCTTCAGTCTCGGATTTCCTACCATTAAGTCTCTCGCTATGATGGCCACCTTTACACAGAATTCCCATTCCTTATCCAACTGCTCCCGCCCTTTTCTCAATACCGGTTCATTATTGTCACTGCCCTCACGGCAATTCTCTTTCATCCATACCAAAGCTTTTATGAATTCTTCATTGTCATATATCCTCTCATTTATTCTCCGGATAAATTCAGTTAAATCGACATATTCATTCCGCATACCCAGGTAATCCTGAAAGAAACCCTCATCTACAATGGAGCCTGCAATCCCCATGGATACAGATCCCATTGATAAATATGATTTCCCCTTCATTTCTGCCACAGCTAATCCCGCCCGGGCAAAACGCAGCAGTTTTTCCTTTACATCAACCGGAATCGTCTGATCACCGGCATCCTGAACGTTTTTCCCATAGATGCCAAAGACCGGAATCCCTTTTTGATTGTGAGCAGCCAGAACAGCAGCCAAATATACGGCTCCCGGACGTTCGGTTCCATTAAATCCCCATACGGCTTTTGGAATGTGAGGATCCATATCCATGGTTTCCGATCCGTAACACCAGCAAGGCGTTACGGTAATGGATACTCCAACTCCTTCCCTGTTGAATTTGTCCGCACACCGGGCAGCTTCGGCTACACCGCCGATACAACTGTCGGCAATAACACATTCTGCCCGAAGACCGTTTACGTGCCTCAGGTTTTCCTCCAGCAGCCCGGCGCAAGCTTTGGCCATATTCATGGTCTGTTCCTCCAATGATTCCCTTACTCCACGGGTACGGCCATCAATGACAGGACGTATTCCTATTTTCGGAAGCCTGCAATAATAACGGTTTTTGGGCTCTGTAACATGTAAGCCTTTTTGATACTCCACAAAATCGCCTCCTTAATGCAATCGTTTGCATTATAATTATAATAATGAAATCAATAATGTGCGGCATGATTAGTCTTTTGTATTATCCTTAATCGGGTATCTGTTTTTTGATATACATAGCCGGGGCTTTAACCGGATTATCCGCGGCAAGCTTCTGTCAAAGCCGCTTATACGATTAATCAGCAGGTTCGCCGCTGTTATACCCATCTCTTTCATGGGTTGAGTAACAGTTATCTGGGAAAGGCCTAACACCGATGTCAGCTCCATATCGTCGAAGCCTGCCATAAAAGGCAAATGTCCTTTTCGGTTTTCCAGAAGAAAGCGGGATGCTCCTACCTGCATGAAATAATTGGACACAAAAATGCTTTCCGGCGGGTTTTCAATACTTAATAATCTTTTCATCATTTCATATCCGCTTTGTATATGAAAATCACCAAAAAGAACCATTTCCTCTTCCAAAGGAATCTGGTAATCCCGCAGCGCCCTTTTATATCCTTCATACCGCTCACGGGCCGATGTCAGTTCCATATCACCCCCAATAAACCCGATTCGCCTGTAACCTTGCGTTATCATATATTCCATGGCGGAATAAGTTCCGTTGATATTATCGCATAAGATAGAATCCGTTGTGAAATTGCGAACCAGTCTGTCCATTAAAACCATAGGTGTTTTTATTCGTCCGGGAATATTGAAATGCTCCCCTTCTCCCGAAACCGGAATTATAATGATACCGTCCACCCGATTATCCAGGAGCATACGAACTTGATTATCCTCTTCCATGATATCCTCGTTTGAGGATGTAACCAGAAGGTGGTATCCCTTTTTTTTCAATTCCTGCTCAACACCCTGAGCAATATGCATGAAAAAATCATTTACCAGCTCAGGACAAACAAAACCAATCAAATATGTCCTGTTTGTTTTCAGACCACGGGCCATAGGATTGATCTTATAATCCAGACGCTTAATACTGTCAAGCACCTTTATCCTTGTCTCCTGACTAATCCTTGGGTCATCACTCATAACCCTGGATACGGTTGAGGAAGATACTCCGGCATCCTGTGCCACATCCTTAATGGTAACTGGCATTTTAATCCCCACCTTATGCACTCGATTGCATTATAGCAAAAAAACATCATGATATCAAGTGTTTATACAATTGATATCTTTCTCAACAGAGGTCTCCATTTACGTTTTTTCATAAAAGATTACGAGTTACAGACTACAAAGAAACCAATAGCGCTGACCTAATCAAAAGGGAATGTGGTGTGATGCGGACGTGCAATCAGTTGTCTCAGGCTCCACATGCACCATAACATCAAAAACATCACCGATTGTTTCTATGACTTTTCCTCTTACCCGGGCAGCTATATCGTGTCCCTCTTCAACGGTTATGTCCGGGGATACTTCAATTTCCATGTCAATGTAAAGATGCTGTCCTACATACCTGCCCTTTATGAAGGGAATTGAGATAATTCCCTCTACGCTTGATGCCGTATCTTTTATGCTTAATATCTTTTCATTGCAGGGCGATGTGTCCATCAAGTTCTTTACCGCCTGCTTTACAATTTTATAGGCTACCTTGAAAATGAAGCAAGCAACCAGCACTCCCGCAATTGGGTCCAGATATTCCAGAAAGTGAATATTCAGCCAATTCCCTATCATGCTGCCCAGAATACCAAAGAAGGAGCCTATGGAGGAAAAGGCATCGGAGCGGTGATGCAATGCATCTGCCATAATCGATTCACTGTTGATATTCTTTCCAGCGGCATATGTCATCCTGTACATGCCTTCCTTTACCGCTATTGAAAGTATGGCTGCCGCAAGCGCAAGAAAAGTAGGCGTTGCAAAAGAATGTGTCCGGATAGATTCCACAGATCCTTTTATAATTGCACTTGCCGCAAAAACGAGTATAACTCCCAGAAGAGCGGCACAAATCGGTTCGACTTTTCCATGCCCGTAGGGATGCTCCTTGTCAATCGGCTTCCTGGCAATCCTGATTCCAATAATTACAACTATTGTTGTAACAATATCTGAAGCCGAATGGAGCGCATCGGCGATCATAGCCTTACTTCCGCCATATATTCCACCAGCAAGCTTTATAATGCTTAGCATGATATTTCCAAAAATACATAGGATACTTATCTTTTCACCATGTTTATAATCAATTTCCTTCATTTATTGTACCTCCTGTCAACTATCCCAAAGCAGTTGATTTTTGTTCCTTAAAGTTAAACACCTGTGGAACTATAATTGTCTGGATTATAGTCCCACAGGTGTTTTACCCTGCTGCCAAAGCTGGCCCGGCCCCATGCGTTACGAAGAACGCATCGCCTGCTCTAATTAAAGCAACATTAAAATGTATGTTAGTAGTATATTATACACAGCTTGGATATGTCAATAGGGATTAAAATTTTATATAATAATTTTTATTTTTTTAATATATTTAGTTGATAATGTTTAAATGATAATGAATATTATTAACAATTCCGCGGATACCACAGGGGAAAAGCATTCCTGTCAAAAAGAGATAAGGCTGATTTTAATTAATTTTAATGCAATAGCTTTATGGTATTAACATGCTTTCCTCCGGTATACACATGGGTTGCACAGGAGATGCAAGGGTCAAAGGACCGGATAATTCTGCCCAACTCCACAGGATTGTTTATATCTCTTACAGATGTTCCAACAAGAGCCTGTTCAGCCGTTCCCAGCGTTTCATTACTGCTTCGTGGGGAAAGATTCCACGCGGACGGCGTGATTATCTGATAAAAAGAAATGACCTTATCATCAATTTTCAGCCAGTGCCCGAGAGCACCTCTTGTTGTATCAATCAAACCCTTTCCGGCGGCAGACGCAGGAATATGGTATTCCTTTTGTACAGATACACCAGGCTCAAGATTTTCAAGAAGTGTATTCATAACAGATACAATCTTTCCGGCTTCAAGAACCCTGGCAATGGTTCTGTCCATGGTTGATAATCCGTTTCTGTATTCACCGGAAAGCCATTGCCTTGCAAGCGGGCCGGTCTCAAAAGGCAAATTGTTATACCTTGGCGCTTTTATCCATGAATATGCCCCGGGTTTACCCATATCGGCTTCCGGGTCAGTTTTAAACGGTTTTTCGGAGCTCTGTCCGACCTTATACCATGCATAATCGATTTCCTCGGTTATATTTTCCGGATTGAATGCCCTCATTACACCACCGGTATATACAAGGGGATTTACATATAAGGTGCCTAAGGTCCTGTAACCATTGAAGCAGCCGAAGCTAAGGAGGTTCCCGCAGCCACCGCCGATGGAAAAATAATCACTGTAGTACTCAGCTATAATATATACATCCGGCAGCATTCGCTGATGAATAAATTGGTATATGGAGTGAAGAATGGATTTTATTTTTATTATTTTGTCGATAGTAGCCTGTGTAGTGATACCATCAATAAATACGCCATGGTTATGCGGCGCTTTTCCGCCGAGCACAGCCAGCATTTCGTGGGCACTCCGGCTTATGTCAAGGGAATCAAAATAATCCTTAACCAGCCTTTCATTCTTTTCGTCAGGCAGCCTGAAATCGCTATGTTCTGCCCTAAACAGCGGATAGTTTTCGGGCAGCTTAACAAAATCAGGCATTGTATATTGATAAAAGTGGCGGATGTGATTTTGAAGAAACTCGCATCCGTGTATGATATCTCTCAAATATCTTCCCTGTTCTGAAGGAACTATTCCCATAGCGTCTTCCAGCGCTAATGACGAGGCCATTGAGTGTGCCGTTGAACATATTCCGCAAATGCGCTGGGTAAAATACACCGCATCAAATGGGTTTCTGCCAACCAGCATCTTTTCAAATCCCCGGAAAAAAAGGCCTTCTGTTCTCGCATCAACCACCCTGTTATCCTCAACGTCTGCCTGAATCTCCATAAATCCGCTGATCCGGGTAACAGGATTGACAACAATCTTTCTGGTCATCTCTCCACCTCTCTTGTGATATTGTAGCTGATAAAGGGTTCCATTGCATCAGGAAAGCCAAATTGAGCGCAGCCGATGCAGGGTGTGTCATCCTTAACAGGCCAGTTCACATATTGATTCCATTGCCTTTCAGGACAGTCTGTGCGTGTTACCGGTCCGCGGCAGCCCAGCTTGAACATACAGGTTTTATCTCCTAATTTCTTAGCAAAAACTCCCTGCTCGAAATAAGATCTTCGGGGGCATCTGTCATGAATTGTAGTGCTGTAAAACATAAGAGGTCTGTCCCTGCTGTCAAGTTCAGGCTCTCCGTAGAGCAGAATATGGGCCAGCGTGCCCATGAACCAATCAGGATGGCATGGACAGCCGGGTAGCTTTATAACCTTTCGGCTTAATACACTCTGCACACTGACACATTCAGCCGGGTTCGGACTTGCCGCGGAAACTCCTCCGTGGGTCGCGCAGGCACCTATGGCAATAACATATTCGGCCTTTCCGCCGAGGATTTTAACCGCATCAAGCGCGGTTACCGGTCTGCCTTTCAACCTGCCAATGATATTATAAAGGCCATTATTCTTTGTAGCCACAGCTCCCTCGGCAGCAAGAATAAAATTACCGTCAAGCACACTGAATAGTTTCTCCATGGCATTATCACCTTCAGCGGCAAGAAGGCTATTGTTATAAATAAAACTGGTCATTTGAGAAATCAAGTACTTGAAATCCGGATTTGATCCATCCAGAAGAGATATAATATTTCCTGAACACCCGGTAAGTTCAAGCCAGACAAGTTTTCTCTTCCTCAAGGCGCCCTGTCTGATTTGTGTTTTTAAAGTATTCATGAGCCTCGCTGCCGTATTGAGCCTTGCCTCATATTCAGGGCAGACGGTACTACCATAGCTTGCATTCAAAGGGATATTCCTCCTTTACTATATAACGAGGACGCAAGATATCCCCTGCCTCTGCTGGTGGCGTGTACCGATTACCTTAATCAGGCGGTTAGCATATCTTGCGGGTCGCTTATTGCTGGATTTTGCATGGCAAAATCCTTTACTCCCACCTCGATATAACGGTGTGTTGCAATTGCAAGCAATTGCTTCCGCTGTTATAAGTTGAACAAAATAATTTTAGGGGGTGGCCATCTTTACCTCGTTATATTGTTTTCAGCCTTCCAACTACTCTCAATTCGTTTAAAATCGGCTGTCCCGCATGGCAGGAAGAAAATTCACCGGACACATCTCTGCCGGCTGAGAGACCAAAATGTGTCGCGGCAGCCCAGGCAGCATTACCTGTAACGTCATAAACAGTACCATTTACCGCTACATATGCGGGATTTCCATTCTTCCCGTCGAATTTGGACAACTCTTGTAATGTAAACGTCGTTTGATTCCTTTCAAATCCTTGATGCTCTATTGTTGCTGTGGCCCGATAGGCTGTTGCCGCCGGTTGAAGTGACGGGACCTGTGCCTGCGATTGTACAGGCTGGACTATTGCTCCCATTATAGCTTCCAGAACGCACATCCTGTCCCTTAAATAGTTTAGTATCAGATTCCTGGTGTATACGCAGGGCGTTGCATACAGCAGGTTGATATCGTAGTTTATTTCCGTAAAAATATGCTCAAGGCGTTTGCCTGAAAAATTCTGCACTCGCATGTGTATTGCCTCCGGAATAAAATTTATTATTCATTATATTCCGAAGGGGTCTTACTTGTGTTTGACATAACAGTGTCATCAGCATATCCTGGGAAGTGTTCGGTCCTCAAGCAGGGGAAGTATGCGTTTGCCGCCGAAACCGGTATTCATATAGACCATGGTGTGACTTGCGGAAACAAATTGGCCGATAATCCCGGCTTGGTTACAGTAATCAAGTGTTTTTACGCACTGCAGAACTTCCTTTTCAAAGCCTTTTTCAACAACAATGATCATCCTGCCTTCACAGGCAAGATATAAAGGATCTGTTCCCAGAATTTCATTCACAGCCCGCACTTCACTTTTCATCGGAATACTCTCTTCCATTACTTCAATACTCAATTCCTGTTCCAGGGCTATCTCATTTAATGCTGTTGCAAGGCCGCCTCTTGTCGGATCCTTCATCAGCTTTACATCCCTAAGCTTACTGCCCAACCCAACTACCAGACCGCACATCGGCGCGCAATCGCTTATAAGATCCGCTTCAACGCTCAGTTCATATCTGTCAATTAATATTGCTGTTCCGTGTTCCGCAATTCCACCGGTGATAATGATTTCGTCTCCCGGCTCTGCCCGTCGGGGATTGTAAAACTCTGATACCCTGCCGATCCCGGATGTGTTGATAAAAATCCCGTCAGCGTTTTTATTTTCAACCACCTTTGTATCACCGGTTACAATTTTTGTGCCGATCTGATTGCATAAATCTCCCATGGATTTGGCAACAAGGTGAAGCTTTTCGATACTGAAGCCTTCTTCAATAATAAAGCCGGCGCTTATATATAAAGGTATTGCGCCCGCAGTTGAAAGGTCATTGACCGTTCCGCATACAGCCAGCTTACCAATATTTCCACCTCTGAAAAACAGGGGTTTTACGACGAAACTGTCAGTAGTAAATGCAAGCCTGCCCTGTATGGCTTCAAAAACAAATGAATCCGGCATGGCATCAGAAGAACTGCTGTTAAAATGTTTATAAAATACATTTTTAATCAGCTGATGAGTTTCGCTGCCCCCATCTCCGTGGGAGAGCCTGATTTTTTCATCCATTTGCTTCATTCCTCCCAAACCTGTAGTGTACCGCACAGGAACCCTCCCGGGATACCATACACGGACCTGAAGGGTGATCCGGTGTGCAGACCGATCCAAAAAAACTGCATTGCTCAGGCAATTTTATGCCCAGGAGTATATCGCTGCAAATGCAGCTTACAGGGCTTGGGTGCTGTTCCGCCTTTAACCCAAACCGCTTCGCGGCATCCAGATGAGCATAATTATCATTAAGCACCAAAGCCGATTGTTTGATTTTTCCAATACCCCTCCAGACTCCGTCAACTGCATCGAATACTTCATTGAGCATATGCTGTGCCAGTGTATTACCGGCTGGGCTGACACACCGCTTATATAGGTTTACGAATTCAACCGGCCTTTTCCGGGCAAGCTGTTCGAGCAGCAGACATATCCCCGCGGAAATATCTGCCGGTTCAAAGCCGCTCACCGCCGCAGGTACTCCAAACTCTTCGGTAATAAACCTGAAATAGTCCGCTCCCATGACTGAAGCTACATGACCCGGACAAATCATGGCATCAATTTTGTTTCTCTTATCCCGGAGAATAAACCGGATAGCCGGATCCATGCATTTTAAGGCTGTAAGAAAAAACAAATTATCAAATCCTCTCGTGCATGCCTGTTTTACGGTTGCCGCTATCAGGGGAGCCGTAGTTTCAAAACCGACTGCGGCAAAAACAACAGACTTATCCTTGTTTTTACCGGCGATAGACAGTACATCCTCAGGAGAATAAACCACAGTAGTTTTTGTACCCTGTGACTGTTCTTCCGCCAGATTTTCCTTTGTACCCTTCACCTTTGTCATGTCACCAAAGGAAACCAGTATAATATCCTCCATCTTCAATAATTCGATTGCATTGTCTATAAAAAATTCGGAAGTAACACAAACGGGACAGCCCGGCCCGGACAGAAGATGAACATTACATGGAAGCAAATACCGGATACCGGATTCTGAAACCGCCTGCGTATGTGTCCCGCAAATCTCCATGATTCGGATATCCTGATCCTGTATTTTATTTACACACCGGTTCAATCTTTCAATAATCCGTTGATCATTCATTATCTGTTCCTTCAAGCATCTCATACAGTGTCTCGTTTAAAAAAGAGAAATACTCCGGGTCAATTTTTTCAATAGCAAAACCGGCATGAACCAATACATATTCACCGGGTACGGGAGAGTGAACCAGCTGGATATTGATTTTATGCCTGACACCCATCGTTTCAACCCAGGCATGGATATCACAAATGGATATTATCTTTGCCGGAACCGCCAGGCACATAATCTCCCTCCTTTACCATACCGGCTGCAATTGCCGCCTGGCCAAGTGCTATTCCTCCGTCATTGGCGGGCACTTTCGTGCCACGGTATACACTAAATCCCTGGTCTTTCAGTTCTTTCCGCATGATTGCAAGCAGATAAGCGTTTTCAAAAACCCCTCCGGCTAAAACAATATCGTTAATGCGATATTTGCTTCTTATTCTAAGAGCACATTCTATACTCCCTTTTGAAACAGCATTATGAAACCTGGCGGATATATATGAAGCAGGCTTTCCATCCTTCAGGTCTTCCAGAATGCCGTTTAGTATTCCCTCATAATTGATCTCCAGCTTCTCTTCATTCCGGATTATGCTATAAGGGTAATCTTCATCCACACCGGTGTCTATTACACTTTCCAGCTCGATAGCCGCCTGGGCATCATATGTAATACGGGTTCGATTTATAACCAGCGCGGCAACACAATCAAACAATCTCCCTATACTGGATGATGTGAAGCAGTTAACATGATGCTTCATAGCATTCTTCAGAATACTGATGCTTTGAGCATCGATATCGCGGAGGAATTCCCGGATATCAAATCCCATGGCATACAGATAACCGGCTGCGCATTTCCATGGCTCCTTAACTGCGTTGTCTCCACCCTGCAGGGTGATGTTTTTCCAGTGGCCGGCCCTTATATATCCGCTTATTGAGCCGACAAGGAATTCACCGCCCCATATTGCTCCGTCGGTCCCCATTCCCGTACCGTCATATATAATTCCGATAACATCTTTTTTCAGGCCATGCTCGGCCATGCAGGCAGCCATATGCGCATGGTGGTGCTGTATGGGCAATCCGACAATAGCCACCTTCGCCGCAAGTTGTGTGGAAAGATATCCGGGATGCAGGTCATGTGCAATTATCTCAGGCTCTGTGCCAAGAAACGCCTTCGTCCTTTTTATAACCTGATGGTATTCTTCGTATGCGTTCAAGTCGTCCAGGCTGCCCAGATACTGTGAGATATGAGCATAACCCCTGTGCACAAAACAGATGGACGATTTTTGCTCCGCGCCCATTGCCATGATTCCGCATGCTGCCTTCATCGGTATGACAGCAGGCGCGTATCCTCTTGCGCTCCGGCTAACCATTTCCATATCGTCTATAACCCGAACCACTGAATCATCAATGGGAGTGAGTATTTCCCTGTCATGGAGAAGGAAAAAATCCGCAATATACTTAAGCTTCTCCCATGAATCCGCGTCCTTATAACAAATGGGCATTCCGCTGACATTTCCACTGGTCATGACAAGATATTGAAGTCCGTCATCAAACAGCAGATGATGCAGGGGAGTATATGGAAGCATAACCCCCAGCCTGTTAATTCCCGGAGCTATCCTGTAAGGCAATGCACCGTTAGATTTCTTTTCAAGCAATACGATAGGCCTCTGTCTGCCCGCAAGAATTTCTTCCTCTTTAGGTGTTGTTTTGCAGATTGACTTAACAGCTTCCAAATCTGCTGCCATGACAGCCAACGGCCTATCCGGCCTTCTTTTTCTCAGACGCAGCAGGTCTACAGACATCTCATCCAGTGCATTGCAGGCAAGATGATATCCGCCGATTCCTTTAATTGCAATCAGCCTGCCTTCACTGATAAGCTGCCTGACCATTGATACCGGATTGGTACTATCAATGGTTTTGCCTGCATTGTCAAGCAAGATAAGCTTTGGCCCGCAATTAGGACAGCAGTTTGTCTGTGCGTGAAACCTCCTGTTGCCGGGATCTTCATATTCATTTCTGCATGAAGGACACATTTCAAAGGCCGCCATGGAAGTATTGCTTCTGTCGTAAGGCAATGCCTTTAGAATCGAGTATCTGGGACCGCAGCAGGTGCAATTCGTGAAAGGGTACAGGTATCTTCGATTTCCTTTATCATAGACTTCTTTTATACATGCATCGCAAACTGCCGTATCGGGAGGAATAAAGCCCTGCAGACTGCCCTTTGCGGTGCTGGTGATTATGGAAAAATCTTTATATCGGGTATAATCTCCGGCTTCAATCTTAATGCTGCTGATTTTTGCGCCTTGAGGCTGATTTTTCAACAAAACAGTCAGAAATCCATGGATGCATTCCTTTCTGCCGGCAATTTCCACGACCACCGATGTACCCTGATTGCTTACCCATCCTCCGAGATGAAATTGCCGTGCGATTTTATATATATACGGCCGCATTCCTACACCCTGTACAATACCGGATATGTGAACCGAATACTTTTTCAAATCATTCATCCGGTGATTCACCCTCAATACTGTTGATAACGGCATTCAGTTTACCCACATCCCGTTTCTCGACGGTGATTTCCGTCCAGTCCCCTATAAGCTTGCTGCCTCTATCGCTGAAATGATCGCGAAGACTGTTTTCGGTGATATGGCTGTCGGTATTGACAGCTATATTAACCCTTCTCAATCTGGATATTCCATTCTCATTGCTAAGCCTTATCAGGGATTCATATATTCTTTCATTCAGAAAAGTGTCGTGCATTTCTTTCCTCCTTTACAATTCCATTAATAATCCGTTCTACTTCAAGGCAAATGCCATCAAACTGATTATTCAGGCTATCGCTTAGTTCACACCCGAAACCGGCTTCGGATATTTCAATACCGATCAAATATCCTCTAAATGTCTTTGAGTATAGTCTCATCAAGTCAAAAATGCTCTGTTCATGCGTTGAACCGGTTCTGCCATATCCACAGGATGCTTCCCGCAATTGCTTCACATGAATACTTCCGGGGTTTGAACCTGTAAATGCCGCATCCAAAAGAATCACCGGATCATCTTCCTCTAGAAAATGAAAGCAAAAATTAAAATCCGTTTCACCGATGATAACTTCAAGTTCCATTGATTCCAGTCTGTTTCTCAGATATTCCGCTACTGCGACAGCAACCCCATCGTCCTGCATCAGTCTGTTTCCAACAGCAATTACTTTAATCATTATTTGAAATCCTGCTAGTCAAATTGTTTTCGATAACGGCCTTACTATATATGTTGTACTAAACTTTTAGTACAACATATATAGCACAAGTGAATTGAGCGCGTGCCGAAATTTTTGCAAGCAAAACGGCACATGCGCAATATAAAATGAAAAAAGAGATAACTTCTTCAGTATCAATTCATCCCAATTACTTTTTTCATTTTATATAATATATATATGACGATACTTGGATCATTAATAACAAGATTTTGCTGCAAGAACGAATACTGCTGAATTAATATGAAAAAGAAAACAGCTGTATAGAATTCATTCAAAAAACAAGGATAACATTTTATCCATTCTATTAAAGATAGTTTTAGGTACAATATTGTCTGCGTATGTCGTGTGAAGTTGCGTTTAATTTTGCAGAATAGTTACTTAATTGTATTTAACATATTCACCGCTGATTTTTAGTTTTATTGTAGCGGACATATCACTTGTTCCTGCCGACTGCGGCATGGTCAGATTTTTGAGTGCGTTTATGGTTTTTGTAATGGTGTCACCCTCCCCTATACTGTTTTTCGGAAATAAATCCTGCACGCCTCCAAAACTGCCAAGGCCCTCCATGCTTATCCCGCTCCCCTCAAGCTGCCCGCTGATATCCGGTATTCCGTTAAAATCCGGCATCTCCGTTCCATTCATAGTCTCCATGGAAGAGAGCATATTCTGAAGCTGGCTGAAATCCACCTTGAACCAATCCAAAATGGGCGGCTTGTGTGTAAAATAGTCTATGACCATTTCAGTGCTGAATCCCTTTGGATTCCAGTCATCTTTACCAATTTCTACCGCTATGGCCTGAGTGAGTCCGTCAAAGGGAAGCGGATCGTCCATCACGATCTCGCCCACGGGCTCCGGCATGTAAAGCGTAGTAGAACCCTGTAAATCCTCTCCCTCCTCTATCGAAGGCAGAGTGATGAAAATGCCTCCCCGGGGGGTGTTTTCATTGATGCCGAACTTCTCCAGTTCTGTCCCCATTTCTTCAAGCTCAGAATCTATAGGCAGTATCAACCGCACCATACTGTTCTCCAGATTCGGCTCATCTACACTCCCGCTGAAGGAGCCTGTGGAACCGATAACCGTTTCCCCCTCCATGATACCCGTGCCCTGCATGGTATAACGGCAGTTTTTTGATAGAAAAAAAGTGTGATCGACAATCTTCACCGTATCCTTCAGTGTGGCATTTGCCGTCCAGATGAAATCACCGTTGATATATTCATACTCGGCTTCAATCTTTATATCCATTTCCTGAGGACACTTTTCCGTTGTCACTTTGAATACATCCACAGGATTTTCAGTTCCGTCCTTAAAAAAATTTGAGTTGCTGTATATCAAAACAACACCCTGAATTTTTTCATCCGTAAGGTCGCTGCACTTGTGGTAAATCACCTCATCCACACCGCTCCAATCCTCCAGTTGCCATTTCCCGTTGATTTTTACAACCGCCTGCCTTTTGATATACTTATCCTCGTCAAAGGTTTTGTCAAATTTGAACTTCACATGCTGTATTTCCTCGTCACGGTCAAATATATAGTAATGATACTGCAACGCCCCGGGGTTCAGAGACACCTCCCGGGTGTCCTCCTCTTCGGCCATCATCCATAAGCTTCGATAAGACTTCCCTGTAGGTCGGCCCGGCAGATCCCCATAATCATAATACTGCTTTGCAATAACCATATTCAGATTTTTATATGCATAATCGGCATACTGATTCCGCATGCCGGCAACATGATCCGACAAAAACTTCCTGATATAATCTTCTCCGTTTCTTACGGTGCCATGGAGAATTTCGGGTACGATATCATACTGTCCGTAGTCGGAAAAATAATAAAACAGCATATAACCTGAATATTCATAATTTTTTCCGAAGTGAATCCTGTCGCGATCCAGCGTTCTGAAAAAGTAATTCAGATATCCATGCTCCGTGTTGTATTCCTCAAAGGCATAATGCTCCGCCCATTTTGCCGTTGCTTCCATAAGCCACAGCCTGTCAATCCCTTTGATTTTAAGTCCGATTTCGAACTGAAAATTGTGAAAAAGTTCATGGGCGGCAACTGCTTTTGTTTTAACATAATTTTCATAATTCGCTGTTGCCAGCCTGATTCTGTAGCAATCCGACTCATACCAGGCTTCCCCGTTTGTACCCTCATCTAAAGGGACAATTTCAATTTTCACCGGTTTGCTCAGTGATGCGGTAAGCAATGCTTCAAATTCCCCATAGCTATGTGTTATTGCTTCTTCAACATCCCGGACGCACATATTGTATTCCAGCTTTTTATTATCGCTCCAGCTGTTATATTCATAATATTCAATCGTTATCTTTTGACCATCTACAGTAAATTCATGCCTGACCAGTTGTTTTGTCATATCTGCGGCGCTGGCGGTACAGATAAGAGAAAAAGCCTTTTTGCTGTCCGGACGGCTTACAATCTTTTCCTGTTCCAAATTTTCCCGGAAATAATAGCTTCCCGGATCACTTATGGGAAGAACGTACGGCCCGACCAGTTCTCGGGTTTCTTCGCTGAGATTATCCCAGTTATCAGCAATATACTGGTAAGCATGATTTATAGACTCGAAACCCTTAGCACCGGTAAATTTCTGAGGTATCGCCTCAGGTTGATATTGCTGCAATATCAAAAGCTTTGAATACTCCTCCCCGGTAATCTCCCCTGCTTCAAAAGCCTTATGCAACTTTGTGTATGTAGTATCCTCCAATGGTTCATAGTCCATAGGTGCATTAAGGAGTTCCTTTTCTTCATCACCAAGGGTTTCATCCTGAAGCAATTCAAGAATATCCGGATCATATATGGATACCGCCGGACAAAAGTCCTCCGCTATGCCTGAAACACCACCCGAGGCTGCGGAAGAAGGAGAACCGGTTTCTTCCGTATTCCCCGGTTTGTTATGCAACAGAAAAAAAGTCCCTGCAAACAGCAAAACGAGTACTACCGGAATAAGAATAAATTTTAATGTTTTATTGGTTTTTTTACTATGCATTTTTTATCCCCCTAACGGCAAGCTATCTGTATAAGTTGAACAAAATAATTGATATAAGAACCTTGTAACGGTGTGATGCAATTGCTTCCGTTGTTATAAGACTGTTATCCTGAGTGTTTGCTCATCCCCGGGGTAAAGATTCTTCGCTTCGCAGAATGACACAAACACTTTGTTCAACATATATAAATAAATTTAAACAATATCAATTATTCAAAAAACTTAACTGGTTGCTTTGCTCCATACCTTTCAGGCATCCGTGGTTTTCCATAATTTCAATAACGGATTTGCTTATTCCGGCCCGTATTTTCATGTCGTCGATGGATAAGAACCGGCCCGACTTTCTTGCTTCGGCTATATTCTTAGCGGCAGTGCCGCCAAGGCCCTGCAGCGCGGTCAGAGGCGGAAGTATACCCTCATCCGTAATTTTAAAATTTGTTGGGGCAGACTCATATAGATCAACAGGAAGGCAATTGAATCCACGGGCATACATCTCGTTTGCGACCTCAAGAATGGTCAGAATATTCTTTTCTTTCTGGGTAACATCATTCCCTTTTCTCTCGAGTTCGTCAATAGCATACCGTATCCTGTCCCGTCCCTTTGAAATGATATCCGCGTCAAATTCGTCGGCCCGCACCGTAAAATATGTCACATAAAAGGCTTCCGGGTAATAAACCTTGAACCATGCTATGCGGAAGGCCATCATCACATAGGCGGCGGCATGAGCTTTGGGAAACATATACTTAATCTTTTTGCATGATTCAATATACCAACCGGGAACGCCCGCTTCCTTCATCTGTTGCTCGTACTCCGGCGTCAGCCCTTTTCCCTTTCTCACATCCTCCATAATTTTAAACGCCATCAAAGGCTCCAGGCCGCTATTCATCAGGAAAAACATGATATCATCACGGGTGGAAATGACGTTGGGCAAAGTGGTAATACCCTTTCGGACCAATTCCTGAGCATTATTGGTCCACACGTCGGTACCGTGTGACAAGCCTGAAATGCGAATCAATTCGGCAAAGGTTGTAGGCTTTGTATCAATAAGCATCTGCCTGACAAATTTTGTGCCAAACTCGGGAATACCGAATGTACCTACTTCACTGTTGATATCTTCGGGAGAGAGCCCCAGAGGTTTCGTATTACGGAATAATTCCATGGTATTTTTCTCTCCGATTAGAATCTGTTTGGGATCAATACCGGTTATATCCTGAAGCATGCGGATGACCGTAGGATCGTCGTGCCCAAGTATGTCAAGCTTAAGTATCCGTCCGCTGATTGAATGGTAGTCAAAATGTGTGGTTATGATGCTGGAGCCCGGGTCATCGGCCGGGCGCTGTACAGGACAGAAATCGTAAATCTCCTTGTCATGGGGAACAATCATAACTCCTCCGGGATGCTGTCCCGTAGTACGTTTAATTCCGGTGCACCCGGCAACCAGACGGTTAATCTCGGCATTGGTAGCGGTTTTGCCTTTATCGTTCAGATAACCTTTCACAAAACCAAAAGCTGTTTTGTCGGCAACGGTTGCAATGGTACCTGCCCTGAAAACCTGGCCTTCCCCAAATAGTTCTTCCGTGTATTTATGTGCATTGGATTGATACTCACCGGAAAAATTAAGATCAATATCAGGTTCTTTGTCACCGTCAAAACCAAGGAAGGTTTCAAATGGAATGTCATAACCGTCCTTAATCAGGAACTCTCCACATTCAGGGCACACCTTGTCATCAAGATCAAACCCGCATCCGATGGTTTTATTCATTTTCATAAATTCGGAATACAGGCATTTACCGCACCTGTAATGGGCCGGCAGGGAATTTACTTCGGTAATTCCTGTTAAATATGCCACCAAGGACGAGCCGACCGAACCACGGGAACCCACAAGATAACCGTCTTCCAAAGATTTCGATACCAGCTTCTGGGCAATGATGTACATAACGGAAAATCCATTTTTAATTATTGAATCCAATTCCTTATCGAGTCTTTTTTGAACCTGTTCGGGAAGCGGTGTCCCATACAGGGAAGCCGCCTTTTGAACCGACATTCTCTTTATGTCCTCCTCCGCGCCTTCAATAAACGGAGGATATGTTCCTTCCGGAATCGGCCGTATAGCTTCAGTCCAATCTGAAATAAGCCTTGTATTCTTCACAACCACCTCGAAAGCTGTTTCCTCTCCCAGATACGAGAATTCCTCGAGCATCTCCTCCGTGGTTCTCAGAAACAACGGAGCCTGACTGTCTGCGTCATTATAGCCCTGGCCGGCCTGCAATATCCTTCTGAATACTTCATCATCCGGATCAAGAAAATGAACATCACAGGCAGCTACCACTGGTTTATCAAGTCTTGAGCCCAATTCAACAATTTTCTGGTTGATCTCCTTTAGCTGATCAAAACCGGATACTTCTCCTGAATCAATTAAAAAATGGTTGTTTGCCATAGGTTGTATTTCAAGATAGTCGTACGCATGTGCTATTTTTATTAACTCTTCCTCATCTTTCTTCTGCAGTATTGCCCTGTATACCTCTCCGGCTTCACAGGCACTTCCCAGGATCAGCCCTTCCCTGTATTTCGCCAGAAGGGACTTTGGAACCCTGGGCCTCTTGTAGAAGTACTTCAAGTGGCTCTCGGTAATTATTCTGTACAGGTTTTTCAAGCCGGTGGCATTCCTTACGATTAAAATAGCATGGAAGGTTTCGGTGTTTTTATAATCTATATCTCCCTCAGCGTTTGATTTTTCCTCTGCCAGCAGATAGATTTCAACCCCGTAAAGAAGCTTTATCCCTGCCTTTTCAGCAGCGGCACAGGCGTCCGGAAAAGCCTGTACAACACCATGATCTGTAACCGCAACGGCAGTATGCCCCCATTTTGCTGCTCTTCCAACCAGATCCTTCACCGGCGTAATAGCGTCCATCTGGCTCATCTGGGTATGCAGATGCAGTTCCACACGCTTAATTTCAGCATTGTCGGTACGTTCGGCAACACTCGTTTTCACAATGCTTCGTGCCAGCATTGTCAAGTCTTTACTGAATGTATCAAACTGGGTATCTCCAAGCACACGTAACCATTTGCCTGTTTTTACATCATTCTTCAGCGGCATAAGCTGCTTTTCATTTGCAAAGCATTTCACCGTAAGTGAGTGGGTCAGATCCGTAATATCAAATGAGAACAGTGTCTTTCCATTTTTTAAAAGCCTCGTATCAACGCGTATAACCTTTCCCTTTACCGCTGCCCTTCCTGAATCAATGGTTATTTCGTCCATTGGTACGGTTTCTTCGTAAAAAACCTTTCCATAAATCACATCGGGATCCGATGATTTATTCGCGTTTTTTCCTTTTACTTTATAAGATACAGCAGCACCCGAGGCCTTTGTGTTTTCCCTTTTATCCGTTTTAACGGGATATCGGACTATATTCTGAACAGTCTCGGCTTCCTGCTCTGTCTTCGCTTTATAATATTCCTCCCTTCCATATTCATCAAGAGGAGGATCAATAAATTTTACTGAAATGCTTTTTTGAAAAACAGACTTAAAAAAATCTTCAAGCACCTTGTTACATTTTCCGGATTGCAGAATTGTACTTCCATTGGAATGCAACTGAATATTCAACTTATTGCCTTCCATGCTGAAATCAGCATTTTCCAGTAAACACTCATAATGTTTTGATTTTTTTGAAATAATACGTATAATATCATCCCTACACCTTTCCATGAGTTGTTGGTTGGTCTGTTCAACAAGAAAGAGAGGAATTACCTGTACTGAAACTTTAAAAAAGCCGCTTAATGCTTTTTCAAGTGTTTGTATTTGATGTATCTCAACAAGTCGGGGTATTTCCAACCGTACCTCCACCCATCCTGAAGCCTTCTTGTACTGAATTTGGGAAACCCACGCCTCCCGGAAGGTTTCCATAAGCTTTTCATCCATTGTGACTTCACAAAACACGTCATAGAAAGACTGTGATTTATCTGCGGTATTATGCATGTATATTCCCCTTTTGTAACAAATTCTGCCGGTATATCCGTATTCCATTCTACCATATAATAGGACCGGGCTGCAAAAATAATTTAACCTGTTATACAATAACTACCGCAGGTCCTGCTTTGGATAAAAATACGGTAAACCATTGCTAATATTTACTTAATATTATACACTAAGAAAAGCAGATAAATTGGCTCGCTTGCGGAGGTACAGTTCTTTGGCCTTGTTATTACAGGATAATGAAAGGTGCTGTTTATGAGAAAAACTTATATAATAAAACGACTAGATGAAAAATGTAAAAGAAGCTGTGGTATATGGGATGATATACCTGTTGCGTATATTGACAACTTTCGGTGGGATGAAAACGGATACAGACCCGTTACTGAAGTAAAATTGTTTTATTCCGAATCACATTTTCATATCCTTTTTAAAGTATATGAACAAGAACCAAGAGTAACATATTATAATATGAATGATCCGGTTTATAAGGACAGCTGCGTTGAATTTTTCTTCAACCCAACCCCCGGTCCGGACAAAAGATACTTGAATTTTGAAATGAATGCGGCGGGTACATTGCTGCTCAGCATAGGGGAAGACCGGAATCATCGATCCCGTGTAAACGATCTGGACCCCGGAATATTTAAAATTAAAACTTTCAATGGAACTACCCTTGAAAAAGCTGAAACAAGCTTCTGGACACTGGAGTATTCAATACCGTTTGACTTTATTAATAAGTACTTCAAGGAATTTTACCCGGAATCGGGGAGAAGAATAGCAGCCAACTTTTATAAATGCGGAGATGATACAAAACTGCCGCATTTTGGCTGCTGGAATCCCATCAACTGCCCCAGTCCGGACTTTCACAGACCTGAATTTTTCGGCATGCTGCTTCTGGAATGAACTTATTCAGCAAAGCTGAACATCGGGTCTTCAGATGGAGATTCTGCTCCACCTGAAGTTTGTTATCGGAACCCTCCACTTATAGAAGCGGGGGTTTTGAATTTTGATAAATTTTAATCCGACATGGAACCGGGATTCCTGTTTCCTCCATCCGTTGGTTTAACGGGAAACTGGTTAAAAGGCGTATCCCCTTGGATGGGATTATTACGGAAATTCCCAGGATTCATATCCTGTCCGCCTTCTATGCGTCCAAACCCCTGAGAACCCATGGTACTAAGAATTATATTCGAAGCATCAATCAGTTTATCAGAATCTGCCTGCCCCTGAGTTGTTGAAGGTATTGTTCCGTCAAGCTGGCCTCGAATGCTCTCGGCTCTGAGAAGGCAAAAATTGGTCAGGGTTTTCACTGCTTCTATATATTGCTCCGGAGTGCAGAATGCGGTGGCATCCTTTTCCACAAAAACGGATATCAAGCTGTCAGTCAACCTTATCTGATCCTCAAGCCTTCCGCTTGAAAAAAAATCAACTATCTCCTGCAAATAGCCATGATACCGTTCCATATATTCCGGAACTTCAAGAAGCTTTCCAATCAACGGCCTGTCGGACAATTCCACGCCGCTTACAGGCGTATCTATGGGAAAGTTCACAGCAGATGCCGCGTTCCCTGACTGAAAGCCTCCGAATGCGTGATTGTAGTCCCATGGAAGAATAGCAACGCGCCCGTTTTCTTCATACAGATAATAGTTCTGCTGCATGTTCGAAATATATGAATCCAGGTTTACTACGGTAGTATGCACTGCAAAATACCTGAGAATCTGATCGACATCAAAATACTTTTCCAACTCCTCCCCTATGGACAACTTTTTAATTGCTTCTATGAGCCTTTCATATTCTTCATCCCCAGATGATTTGAATACCGTATTGCCAAAAACCGATGGATAACTGTCAATACTGTCATCTGTATAAACAAGGCTTCCGCCCCCTGTTCGTCCGGTAAAACCGCCCTTGCCCGCGCGCATGTCAAATCCGCCCGCGGCATCAGGCTGAAATCCTGTCCTGCTTCTGTCGGTTCTTTCACCGGACTGCTGTTGTTCCGGTGAAAAAGGATTATTACGCTCAAGAGGCTGGTCTGGAACACTTTCAGGAATAGTAGTTCCTGTGTTGGGTTGTTCCCCGATCTGGTTTCTTTGCGGTCTTTCATTGGGCTGCTGTTGTTCCGGTGAAAAGGGATTATTACGCCCAAATGGTTGTTCCTGCCCGGGTACAGCTTCAGGATTATCGCCCTCAAATGGTTGTCCCGGAAGATTTTCAGTATTATTACCCGGCTCGAACCCCCCTCCTGCTTCATCAATCCCCTGCCATACTCCGGTTTCTTCACGCCCTTTGCCCATAGCCATTTTTACGCTGTAAAGGTTTCCGCCGGAAGACTGGTATACCCTTTGTACAAAGCTGTCCTCATAGGATTCCACTGCCAGATACAGGCCCCATTCCTGTCCATTTACCGTAATATGCGCATAATTCACCAATGGGGAATCTACTCCCATATACTCCATCAGGGAATAGGATAAATATTCTTTCATATAGGTATAGTCCGCATGTATATTGTTAACAACAAACTTATCCAGACCAAAACAGGATTGTCCTTTTATATACTCGTCAAACTTGAATTTAAAGCTGTACCGGTCACTGTCTGAACCCGCTACCATGGACAGGCTTGAATTTCCTTTCGGACGTATTCCCACATATTGAATAAGTGTTCCATTCACCAATACATCGCAGGAAATGTATTCTTCAGCCGTAGCATTGTCCAGCATGGTTCTCCACTCGTTTTCATCTGCCCTGATGTCAATTTCAATGATATCGGCGCCAAAAAGTTTTTGGGGATATTGTAATCCGGACGCATTGCTGGGGATCACTCCAGGCGGCAGCATCATTAATACAAGGCAGATCAATACCGCCAAGGATACGGAAACAGCCGTTATTTTGTTAAGCATCTTCATATTCATGAAAATCACCCCATATACTCTCCGTTATAACTTACCAGAACAGCGCTGGCAACCCCTTCAACAGCGCATAAGTGATTGACAAAGGCTGTACTGTCGTCCATCAGCCTTACTTCAACGGTAAGTTCAATTCCGTTGCGTGAAACGGTCTTTGATTTTACTATCGAACGTTTTACCGACACTTTAATCTGATCCATAACCTTATTTTCCGATAGGTCGCTGTCACAACTAACAACAACAATGTACGGCGTCTCCCGCGATTTTTTGTTTACAAAAACCAGAAGGATAATCCCAATAAAAACCGATCCGAACACCGCAAGCGGAACCAGCCCTGCCCCCGTAACAATACCGGCAGATATGGACCAGAACAGAAAAGCGATATCCATCGGTTCTTTAATCGCGGTGCGGAAACGGACAATAGAAAGAGCGCCAACCATCCCGAGGGATAGTATTATGTTCGATGTAACAGCCAGAATAATCAATGTTGTAATTAAAGTCATTGCCATCAATGAAACCCCAAAGGCCATGGAATACATAACGCCGTTGAAGGTTTTCCTGTAAATAAAAAAAATAAACAAACCCAGGGCAAGAGCAAGCACTAATGCTATCACCATATCCAACGGAGAAAAGCCCTGAGCCTTTTCCAAAAAACTTGATTTAAAAATATCATTGAAAGTCATAATAATCTCCTTCCGGCGGCTCGTTTTAAAATCACAATAAATGGTAAGCCGCATTTTGTTTGATCAATGAGCGCTTGCGCGAATTGCGTTAAAACGTTTTCCTTACGCTTTTGTGTGCAACACGTCGCGAACTTTAATAATAGTATTTATCCCTGCTATCATATTAACCTGCATGCCGCATACTTTGAAAAACTGGATGTACACCGGCAAATCTGAATAACGTCCGTTACTGCCTGCGGTATAAAAGAATCATATTTCACCTCCAGAATTCTATCTCCGGTTGAAATCATAGGCAAATCAGGATTAAAAAAGTCCGTCGAATTAAGACTTGTGCGGATATTGCCGTCAAGGGTAACCCTCACATTTCCTGCAGGGAAAACATAAGCCTCACGTGTATAATCCACAATCATTTTCGGTCGCAGCTGCAAATATATCATCTTTCCATACAACTCTAAAAAAAGCGGATCCCCGCTGTCGTTTAAAAAACCCCATTTACCGGCCAATAAGCTTTCACATTGTTCCCTTGAAATATCCGTGCGGTGTTTTATGCAAAGCCCATATATCCTGCTCTTCTTTTCAAGCTGTATAAAATGAGGTGAATTATTATAATACCTGATCCTGAATTTTTCCCTCCGGGACTCTCCGTTCAGCTTTTCTCTGAGAACCTTGTCATCGGTGTTGTCAAAATAAAGAGTTCGGACTTCATACATTCCTTTTTCCGATGCATACAAGTCGGGTTTCAGAACCGCCCGAAGCCTGGAACTGGAAGAAATATAATCCGCATAATTTATACTGTGCTTGTATTCATGCCTGAAATTCATTTTCCGGCCTTCCTTTCAAATTGAATAAGTACAGTATAAATGCGCAACCTTAAAACAATCTGAAATTTTCCGTAATTTAAGTTTTTTTCAAGGTAATCATGATATTATAGGATTAAAAAGCGGAACAAGGAGATTTTCCATATGAATCTTTTGATTGTCGAAGATGAACGCCGTCTTGCCGAAGCACTGGAACAGATTTTTAACAGAAACAGGTATACTGTGCGAACAGAATATGATGGTACCTCCGGATTAAATGAAGCGCTGACAGGATTGTATGATGTAGTCCTTCTTGATATCATGCTTCCAAAAATGAACGGCCTGGAGGTTTTGCAGAACATAAGGGAAAATAAAATTTCCACTCCTGTTCTCCTTCTCACGGCAAAAAATGAAATACCCGACAAGGTTAAAGGACTTGATTCAGGCGCCGATGATTACCTTACAAAACCGTTTTCAACCGAAGAACTTCTGGCCAGGGTCCGTGCGTTATGCCGGAGAAATACTGAAACAATCCGCGATGATACGATTACATTCAATGATATTGTTTTGAATCTTTCCACATACGAGCTTCAATGCAACATCCGCTCCGTAAAACTTGGCGTAAAGGAATTGAACCTGGTGCAGATGCTTATGACTTATGGACACAGGGTTCTGAGCAAGGAAACAATCCTGGAAAAACTCTGGGGCTTTGATTCGGAAGCGGAATATAACAATGTTGAAGTATATATTTCCTTTCTCCGAAAAAAATTATCCTACATAGAATCCAACACTATGATAAAAACTGTCCGCGGCGTTGGGTATAATTTGGAGGGCGGAGTATGATTAAACATTTAAAAGTCCGTTTTCTCGTTATCGTAATGACACTGCTCACCCTTGTCCTTGCGGGAATTATCGGAGGAATTTACACACTAATGCTCCATTCTGAGGAACAGCAATCAAGGGTAATTCTTCAAAACGCGGTCAGGAAGGCCGTGCCTTATAACGATCCACATAATGCACCTTTTGAAAGATTACCCGGAGGAAAGCCTTCGCCATCCGTTGAATCCCGGTATAACAATATGATGCGAAATACAATCATTATACAAATCTCACAGGAAAATGATATTGAGGATATCGACTATTTTTTCGGAGAAGAACCGGCCAGCTATGAAGAACTGACGGATACCGTATTAAAAATACTGCAAGGCCGTAAAACACAAGGGGTAGTCAGTATTCAGGGAGTAGAGTACCGATACCTTTTGGATGCAAGCCCCCGTGGAAAAACACTGGCATTACTCGACCGTTCCATTGAGCTCGTTACATTGAGCCGGTTGGTTGTTACACTGCTTACAATTGGAGGTATAAGCTGGTTTATTCTGCTGGTTATAAGCTTAGTACTTGCCAAATGGGCCGTGAAGCCAATTGCGCTGGCTTGGGAACAGCAGAAAAACTTTGTGGCCGATGCGTCCCATGAATTGAAAACGCCTCTGACCATTATGAACGCAAATATTGATGTTGTACTGGCAAATCCGGATGACACCGTAAAAAACCAGTCAAAGTGGCTTTTATACAGCAAGGCGGAAGGAGCTAGAATGACAAAACTGATTACAGGACTTTTATACCTTGCCAGATCAGACTCCGGAAAAGAAAAAATTATCAGTATACCCTTTAATATCAGCGACACGGTAACAGGTGTCTGCCTTTCATTTGAAACCCTGATTTATGAAAACGGCAAAACTTTGGACATTGAAGTTGTTCCGGATATTATTCATAAGGGTGATAAAGATAAAATAAAACAGCTTGTAGCCATTTTAATTGATAATGCTATTACTCATTCAGATGAATCCGGCAAAATTTTTATATCCATGCGGCTGGATAACAAAAAGAGAATTCAGCTTTCGGTCGCAAATACAGGCAATCCTATTCCTGAGGAGTACCTTAAGAAAATCTTCCAGCGCTTCTACCGCACGGATGAATCCCGGGCAAGAAATACAGGCGGGTTCGGCCTTGGCCTCTCCATAGCAAAATCCATTGCGGTACAAATGGGCGGTACAATCTCCGTAAGCAGCAAGACGGGCGAGTTAACAACTTTTACAGTAAAACTTTAAATATATTAAATTAACCTATATTCTTTCCAACATCTGTCGCTTCGTTTGCAGGAGCCTGTTACTTTCAGGAAAATAATTATCTTCATATAACATTTGAGCTATTTCAACAAGCGCAACAGGTTAAAATATAGTAACTCGTTACAACTTCTTCAACTCAAATTTGTTATTTTCACAAATTGATTCTTAAAAGTTTTTATAATATAATAATTAAGCGCTTAACAATTAAACGCTTAATTATTGAGGTGGTATTCCATGGATTGTAAATGTGTTGTTATCAGGCTTGAAAAGCTGCACCTTATCCGGCGTATCCTTCGTCAGAAAGGTACTATGAATTTCCCTCTGTACCCGGGTCAGTTACACCTTTTGGAGTATGTAAAAGCAAAAGAGGGCTGCACACAGGCCGAAGTAGCCAAAAGCTTAATGATTACGCCTGCTTCTGTCGCTCTGTCAACAAAACGCATGGTGAAAGCGGGACTTCTTGAAAAGCGTATGGATGCTGATAATCTTCGATACAAAAGGCTTTACATTACTGAAAAGGGGAAACAGTTTTCACTTCGCTGCCGTGAAGTGTTCAATAAAATGGATACTGTTATGCTTCAGGGTTTTACGCAAGATGAAATAAACAATCTGAACGGCTACATAGACAGATTTATTAAAAACCTTGCCGGTCAATATTCTTATAATTCCGATGAAATGGACTTTTTCTCCCTGTATGCCATGCGCAATATGATAAAATCCAGAAGAAGGAAGGACTCTGTTGATGATTAGAAAGCTGCTGCCCTTTTTAGGTAAATATAGGGTGTTTGCCATACTTACACCTGTTACAATTATTGTCGAGGTGTTTTTGGAAGTTAATATACCGCGCATTATGTCCAGGCTTGTTGATATCGGAATAGCAAACCGGGATGTTCCGTACGTATTTAAAATGGGCATGCTTATGATACTCATGGCGGTCTTTTCCCTGCTTTTGGGCGCACTGTCCGCACGCTTCGCTTCCGTTGCAAGTACCGGGTTTGCAAAAGAGATACGAAAAAAAATCTTTTATAAAATTCAGGACTTTTCCTTTGCCAATATTGATAAGTTCAGTACGGCATCCTTGATCACAAGACTTACTACAGATGTAAACAACACGCAGATGACTTTCATGATGATGATCCGCATGATGGTACGTGCTCCCATAATGCTTATAATGGCGATCTGGATGTCTGTGCTGATTAACGCCCGGCTTGCGGTTGTTTTTCTCCTGGCCGTGCCGGTAATGGGGATTGCCCTTTCTGTTATTGCATCGAAAGCATTTCCAAGGTTTCAAAAAATGCTTATGAAATATGATCGGCTCAACGCCATTATTCAGGAAAACCTGATTGGTATACGGGTAGTTAAAGCATTTGTCAGAGGAGAATACGAGGATGAAAAATTCAGGGATATAGCGGACCAGGTACGGGAAACACAAATAAGGGCAGAGCGTATCGTCATATGGAATATGCCAATCATGCAGTTCGTAATGTATGCCTGCATGCTTGCCATTTCATGGTTCGGAGGTAATTTAATCATATCGGGGAATATGCTGACGGGAGAATTGATGGGCTTTATCAGTTATGTAACACAAATACTAATGTCACTGATGATGCTCTCTATGGTTTTTGTCATGTTTGTCATTTCAAGGGCTTCCATTTCCCGTATTGTAGAAGTTTTGGACGAAAATATTGATATATCTGAAAATGCGGGGAGCGAAGACCTTAAGTTAGCGGACGGATCAATTGAATTTCAAGACGTCTCCTTCAGCTATGGTGGTCATGAAGGAACTCCGGTTCTTGAAAACATCAATCTTAAAATTAAATCCGGAGAAACAATTGGAATAATCGGAGGAACCGGCTCTGCAAAAACAACTCTTGTACAGCTTATTCCCAGGCTTTATGATGTAACCGAAGGAAGGGTTATGGTTGGCGGCAGGGATGTCCGTGAATATTCCCTGTCTCATTTAAGGGATTCGGTTTCCATGGTTTTGCAAAAAAATGTTCTTTTCTCCGGAACAATCCGGGATAATCTGAAATGGGGAAACGCAGAAGCGTCCGAAATCGAAATCATCGAAACCTGTAAAGCCGCTCAGGCCCATGACTTCATCATGTCCTTTCCCAATGGATACGATACAATACTCGGACAGGGCGGTATTAACATTTCAGGCGGGCAGAAGCAGCGTCTTTGTATTGCCAGAGCCCTTCTTAAAAAACCTGAAATTATAATACTCGATGACAGCACCAGTGCTGTAGATACTGCAACAGACAGTAAAATCCGTGTAGCGCTAAAGGCAGAAAGGTTAAAATCAATAAACCGAATTACCGCAATCACAACTATAATAATCGCGCAAAGGATTACTTCAGTTATGGATGCAAACAGAATTGTCGTAATGGATGATGGAAAGATAAACGCTGTGGGAACCCATCATGAGCTTATGCATGATAATGCTATTTACAAAGAAGTTTACGAATCCCAGCAGAAAGGGGTTGATGAAAATGCGGGGGCCTAATCAGATGATGCGGCGTGGAGGGAAACCTAAAAACACCGGTAAAACAATACGAAGGATTATTTCATATGTGGGAGTATACCGCAAACACCTTGCTGCGGTAATATTGCTTGTGTTTGCAAGTGCCGGGGCACAGGTTGCGGGAACCTATTTCCTAAAACCCCTTATAAACAATTATATCCTTCCCTTTGTCGGACAACAGAATCCCGACCTTTCGGAGTTTATCAGAATGCTTGCCATTATGGCTTTAGTATATTCGATTGGAATTCTGTCCACTCTGGGTTATAATCGTCTTATGCTAACCATATCGGCAGGCACCTTATATAAGATTCGAACAGAACTGTTCACTCATATGCAGTCACTTCCAATCAAGTATTTTGACACACATACCCATGGTGAACTGATGAGCCGCTATACCAATGATACTGATGCAATTCGGAACATGCTTACCCAAAGCTTTGTACATATGATATCTTCAGCCGTTACGGTGGTTGGTGTTTTTCTTGCTATGTGCGTTTTAAGTCCTGTTCTGACACTTATCGTTGTTTTAATGCTGGTTATAATGGTTTTTGTGATTAAAAAGCTCGGATCCAGAAGCGGTATGTTTTTCAAGCAGCAACAGAATGCCGTGGGGAAAGTAAACGGATATATAGAAGAAATGATTGAAGGCCAGAAAGTTGTCAAGGTATTCTGCCATGAGAGCATGTCAAAGGAAGCTTTTGACACCTTGAATGAAGGACTGTTTGAAGCCGCCAAGGGTGCAAATACTTTTGCCAGTATGTTAAGGCCCATAATGGGAAACCTGTCGTATATAAATTATTCAATAACGGCCATAGTAGGCGCCCTGCTGTCAATTTTCGCGGGAATGGATCTGGGTTCCCTTGCATCCTTTCTTCAATATACGAGAACCTTTTCCCAGCCCATAACAATGATGTCCGAACAGCTTAATTCCATACTTATGGCCCTGGCAGGCGCCGAAAGGATTTTTGAAATGCTGGATGAGGAGCCCGAGAAAGACGAAGGTTTCGTAACCCTTGTAAATGCTGAAATCAACGCGAATGGTAAAATATGCGAAACCACTCGCCGGACAGGTGTATGGGCCTGGAAATACCCAAATGAGGATGGTAGTGTCGACTATACGCAGATTAAGGGAGATATACGTTTTATTGATGTTGTATTTGGATATGATGAAAACAAGATCGTATTGGATAAAATAAGTCTATTTGCAAAACCCGGCCATAAAATAGCTTTTGTTGGTTCCACAGGCGCAGGAAAAACAACAATTACAAACCTGCTGACCCGTTTCTATGATATTCCGGTCGGTAAAATACTGTATGACGGGATTACTTTAAATGACATACGAAAAGAAGATTTAAGGCGTTCCCTGTCTATGGTTTTGCAGGACACCCATCTTTTTACCGGTACGATTATGGAAAATATCAGGTATGGAAGACTGGACGCTACGGATGAGGAAATCATTGCCGCCGCCAAACTTGCTAATGCGGATTCCTTTATACGGCATTTGCCCCAGGACTATGATACAATACTCACTTCAGACGGTTCCAATTTGAGCCAGGGCCAAAGGCAATTGCTGGCAATTGCCCGTGCGGCGGTAGCCGATCCCCCCGTACTTGTTCTGGATGAGGCTACCAGTTCCATTGATACCCGAACCGAATCCATGATAGAAACGGGAATGGATAAATTGATGGAAGGCCGGACAGTTTTTGTTATTGCTCACAGGTTATCTACAGTCCGTAACTCCGATGCTATAATGGTTCTTGAAAACGGTGTCATTATCGAACGCGGTGATCACAATGAACTGCTGGAACAAGGCGGCAAATACTACCAGCTTTACACCGGTATGTTTGAGCTGTCTTAAGAAAGCAAGGGTTCTTTCGCTTCTAAAAGGAAGCGAAAGAACCCTTGCTTCCGAATTGTCCCCCTGCTTCCCTGAAGGGAAAGAGCCTGAACACCACACGCCCCTCAATCCTGTTCACGGCAACAGGGCCGAAGGTTCTGCTGTCCTTGCTTGCTCCGGGTAACCGGTTGTCTCCTAAAATATATACATAACCTTCAGGTACGGTTATATCATCATACATACCGGCAGCTGCCAGAGTATCTGTTCCATTTATATATGTTTCATTCAACCTGTCGCCGTCAACATAAACACTGCCCTTCCGAATGGATATTTGCTGGCCTTCTCCGGCAATAATACGTTTTACGGCAAATGTTTTGTCTCCATCCAAAAATTCGGGTATCTTCAGAACAACAATATCACCCTGTTCGAGTCTTCCGAAATGCTTTGACAGTTTTTCTATTACTAAAACACTATTATTCTTTATAGTCGGAAACATAGAGTTTCCTCTTACTATGGTAAACTGGCCGATGTAATTTACTGTCAGAAGAGTGAATACAACGGCAAGTGTAATGTGTACAAGCCATTCGATTACTTCCCTGGCAACAGAACCTTCTTTCATCAGTTTGCCTCCACTGTCCTTATATGAAGCTCTTTCAATTGCTTCAGTTCAACGCTGTCGGGAGCCCCTGTCATCAGGCATGATGAATTCTGGACTTTCGGGAAGGCAATAACATCCCTTATTGAATCCTTCTTCGCCATCATCATAAGAATCCTGTCCAAACCGAATGCCAAACCGCCATGAGGAGGTGTTCCGTATTTGAAGGCTTCCAGAAGGAATCCGAACCTCTCCTCAGCCTCCTCTTTGGAGAACCCGATAAGGGAGAAAATTTTGCTTTGCAGTTCCTGATCATGAATACGGATACTTCCGCCTCCCAGCTCCACTCCGTTTAATACGATGTCATAAGCTTTCGCGCGTACCTTTTTGGGTTCGATATCTAAAAAGTCAATATCCTCATCCATTGGGGAAGTAAAAGGATGGTGTTTTGCGACCCAGCGTTTTTCCTCCTCATCATATTCCAACAGCGGGAACTCCGTAACCCACAGGAAATTTACCCTGTCGTCATCAATCAGATCCAGTTTTCTTGCTATTTCAAGGCGCAAATGACCCAAAGAATCAAATACCACTTCATCGGTATCCGCAACAAAGCATATCAGATCCCCTGCCTCAGCATTCATTCTTTTTAGTATTGCGTTTATCTCATCTTCACTTAAATATTTTGTTATTGCCGATTTTAATCCGCCTTCCTCAACAGCAATCCATGCCATTCCTTTTGCCTTGTATGTTTTCGCATATTCAGCCAGTGCATCAATTTCTCTTCTGGCAAATTTCGCACCGCAGCCCTTCGCGTTAATCGCTCTGACACTGCCGCCTTTTGCTGCCGCGTCCGCAAATACCTTGAACCCCGAACCCTTAACTATACCGGAAAGATTCACAAGCTCCAGCCCAAAACGGGTGTCCGGCTTATCCGAACCAAACCGTTCCATTGCCTCTTTGTATGTCAACCGCAAAAAAGGCGTCTGTACATAAATTCCAAGCGCTTCTTTAAATACACGTTGAATAAATCCTTCATTTACGGCGATCACGTCGTCAACCTGCACAAAGGACATTTCCAGGTCGATTTGGGTAAACTCCGGCTGCCTGTCGGCACGAAGGTCCTCATCCCTGAAGCATTTAGCGATCTGCATATAACGATCGAAACCCGAAACCATTAATATCTGCTTAAATAGCTGAGGTGACTGAGGCAGCGCAAAAAACTCCCCCGGGTGAACACGGCTGGGTACAAGATAGTCCCTGGCTCCCTCCGGCGTACTTTTCATAAGTATCGGCGTTTCAATCTCCAAAAACCCGTTTTCATCGTAATAATCGCGGGCAATTTTTGTCACCTTGTGCCTCAGCATTATATTTCTTTGCATATCGGGCCTGCGCAAATCCAGAAACCTGTATTTCAACCGTACGGCCTCATTGGTGTCAATGTTCTCTTCAATAAGAACCGGAGGTGTTGCCGCCCTGCTTAAAATCCGCAGTTCCTTTACAATAACCTCCCATTTGCCCGTAGGAATATTAGGGTTGATTGTCTCCTCCGAACGGTTTACAAGTATACCTCTTGCGGCAAGAACATATTCGCTCCGAATCTGCTCCGCTTTATTGTGAAGGGCACTGTCCAGTTCATTATTGAAGACAATCTGCAATATGCCGCTTCTATCCCTTAAATCGATAAAAATAACTCCGCCCAGATCCCTTCTTTTATGTGCCCAGCCCATTATAACAACTTCATTTCCTACATTTTTCTGTGTAACCTCGGTACACCTGTGTGTTCTTTTCATTCCCGCCAGACTTTCAGCCATTTCATTCATCTCCTTTTCTTCTGCCCTGTACTTCAATTAGCGCTTGCGTGAATTACCCAAAAACCCGGGCATTAAAGCGTCTGCTTTTTGCGCAGGCGTTTGATAAAGCTATTTCAAAAAGTATTGTTCCCCTGCTTGTACTTAAGAAGCCTGTCAGGCAATGTATCAATATGAATCTCCCTGACCTCACCTGTATCCATATTTTTTAGCTCCACTTTACCTTTTTTAATTTCATCGTCACCCAGTATTACTACATGCCGGGCATTAAGTTTATTGGCATATTTCATTTGAGCCTTGACGCTCCGGCCAATGATATCCTTATGGCAGGTAATTCCTGATGCCCTTAGTTTAAGAGCCAGAACTTCCGCGTATTTTCCGGCCTTTTCGCCTATAACACCTATAAAAATATCCGGCGGTTCCGGCATAGGAACAGTTATATTCTGACTGTCCATTTCCAACAGCAGACGTTCTATTCCCAATCCGAAACCTATCCCTGGTGTAGGCTTACCTCCGAACTCTTCAATTAATCCGTCATATCTTCCGCCGCCGCAGACAGTCCCCTGAGATCCAATATTCTTTGAAACAAATTCAAAAACAGTACGGGTGTAATAATCCAAACCCCTAACAATTCCCCTGTCAACGGAGAATGGTATTCCCATATCCGTAAGTTTCTCCTTGAGGCTTTCAAAGTGATTGGAGCAATTAACACATATATGGTCGATAAGAACAGGAACTTCCTCAAACTCCCTGATACAGCTTTCTTCCTTACAATCAAGAATACGCATCGGGTTTCTTGCAAAACGCTCCCTGCAGGTTGCGCACAATTTTGAGAGTTTCCTTTCCAGTACGGCTCTCAGCTTCTCATTATAAACGGCTCGGCAATCCGGGCAGCCAATGCTGTTTAGATTTAACGACAGATTTTTAACGCCCAGAGTTGTAAAAAACAGATGCATAAGTGAAATAACTTCGGCATCAGCGGCGGGATCCGCCGCTCCGAACAGTTCAACTCCGAACTGGTGGAATTCGCGGTATCTTCCCTTCTGAACATTTTCATACCGGTATACGGAAATGTTGTAAAACAGCTTTACCGGCTGAGGCAGTGACGACATCCCGTTTTCTATATAACTCCTGGCCACTCCCGCCGTACCTTCGGGCCTTAACGTTATGCTTCTGCCGCCTTTATCATTAAATGTGTACATTTCCTTCTGAACAATATCGGTTGTATCTCCAACTCCTCTTTGGAAGATCTCGGTATGCTCAAATACGGGGATACGAATCTCGTTAAAACCGAAGCGATGGCAAATATCCCGGAATTTCTCCTCAACAAAATACCATTTGTATATTTCATCCGGCAATATATCTCTTGTACCCTTCGGCGCTTTAGTTAACATATATATCACTCCCATACAGTTTTACAGTAATGACACCTTTTTTAACGGATCAAAAAAACCTCTGTCCACAATCAATAAAGGGACGAGAGGCATTCCCGCGGTACCACCCTAATAGAAGATAACTTCCGCTTTTATCCTTAACGCGGACAAATCGTGCCGGATTACGATGTACTGATACCTTTCATCCGGCAGGCTCCAGGGTGTCCTTTCACCGGTTTGTTTCTCCGAAAACGCTCTCAGTCTTGACGCTTTCTCCCTGTGGACAAAAACGGTTACTCGTCCCCTTCTTTGCCTTTACAGTATACCCATTGTAATGATAAGTATGATTATAGTGAATTTCCGTTATGTTGTCAACCATATTCGCTTGGAATTCAGCTATGCTTTCGAATTCGAATTACGCAATATCAAACTTCTTTTCGGCAGACTCCACTGTTTGCCTGATTAAGGTATTGATTGTCATGGGGCCGACACCGCCTGGTACAGGGGTATAGGCAGAGCATTTTTTTATAGCGTTTTCAAGATCGATATCTCCCACATTACCCGGATTGTACCCGGCATCAACTAATACTGCTCCTTCTTTGATCCATTCGGCTTGAACAAATTTGGGTTTTCCGACAGCGGCAACCACGATGTCCGCTCTTACAATTTTTCCAGGCAAGTCCTGTGTTTTTGAATGGCATATCGTAACGGTCGCGTTTTCATTGAGCATCATCATTGCAACAGGTTTCCCAAGTATGGGGCTTCTTCCTATAACCACAACCTCTTTTCCTTCAAGCTCAATTCTGTAGTGTTTTAAAATAGTCATTATCCCAGCCGGTGTTGCGCATTGGTATGATTGCAGCCTCATTGACATTCTCCCGAAAGAATTCGTATTTACCCCATCCACATCCTTGGATTCATCAATATGGTTAAAACACGCTATTTCATCAATATATCCCGGAACGGGATGCTGTAAAAGAATACCGTGCACATTTTCATCACGGTTCAGCTCAAGAATTTTACCGATGACTTCTTCGGTTTTTGTCCCTTCAGGTAATTCAACCTTAAGCGACCTCATTCCAATCCTTTCACACGCGTTCCCTTTCATTTTTACATA
>CAZSVI010000006.1:0-51734 GCA_964610205.1 uncultured Oscillospiraceae bacterium | reverse complement strand
GATTATTATTGGTGCATGGAGCAATGCGAATATGCAACAGATGTGATGTTTAATAGCCGTGAGGATTTGGAGTCGGTATATATGGACTTTGGCAGCACGGTATTGTCAATTTCAAATTCTGAATCCTGAATTCCGGGTTCTGAATTCTCACCTCTAAGCTTTGATACAACTTGCTTAGAGCGAAAAAGTTTGCAAAAAAAACAAACTTTTTTAGAGGAATTATATAATTTAGACTAATTCAGACAAAATTCTTTGTATATTCTTTATATCTCAAAGACAGTCTTTATGCAATCTTAATATAAAATGTTGTAAAATCAATATAATACGAGGCAGGAAGGCCCTCGCCTCGTTGCGGCAGTGTGCTGCAATTGCTTGCGTTATTATAAATTGTCGTTCAGGTGATTATGCGTTATAATCATCGAAGAGGAGAAGCAATGTGGTTTTTGGTAATTGCATTATGTATAGTGATTCCATTTGTATGTATTGAACATCTGATGCCCAGAGTGGAAAGATTTTTTGAAACCAGTGAATTCGAGGAGAATAGCTCAGGCCGTTATATGGCACTTGTTATTGGCAAAAACGAACTTGCCGATGAAACCGTTCGGCTTCTGAAGGTTCAAAATATAAGAGTACTGCTGGAAGCAGAACCTTTTATGCCGGGACAAAACCAGGAATTTCACTATATTTTTGCTCTTTCCGATAATGATGTTGATAATATTCTGATGTGCAGGATAGGAAAAAAGACTTATAATATAAACAATATTATTGGCCTTTGTAATGATATACGGAATGAGAGGATATATAAAAGTGAGGGAATTCCTTTCTTTTATAATAAAGATATTACAGCGAAGGCGATTATTCAAACTATTTTACAGGAAAAGGAAGCAAGGCGATGAACAGATTCAGAGTGTTAACATATTCCCAAATGGTAGTATATGGGTATTTTATTATTATTGCTATAGGAACACTGTTTTTAATGCTGCCGGCTGCAAGCCGCGATGCTGTTTCCCCGGGCTTTGTAACTTCGCTTTTTACAGCGACCTCGGCAACCTGTGTTACCGGCCTTGTTGTCAGGGACACATATACCCAATGGTCATTATTCGGCCAGGTTGTTATTCTGGTTTTAATACAGATTGGCGGATTGGGTTTTATGACCGTACTCACATTATTTTCCTTCCTGCTGAGAAGAAGGATAGGATTAAAAGAGCGTAACCTGCTTCAAAACAGTATAAATACTCTGCAAATTGGCGGGGTTGTATTGCTTATAAAAAGGGTACTGATTGGAACATTGATCTTTGAAGGCCTGGGAGCAATACTGCTTTCAGTGCGGTTTGTACCACAAATGGGGCTGTGGGAAGGGATATACAATGGAATTTTTCATTCTATTTCTGCTTTCTGCAATGCCGGTTTTGATATAATGGGTAAATTCGGAGAGTATTCATCTCTGACACTTTATTCGGATGACGCTGTGGTTACTTTCACTATTTCATTTTTATTTATCATCGGGGGGATCGGTTTTTTTGTATGGGACGATCTTATTAAAAATAAGTTCCGATATAAAAAATACCGGCTTCACACAAAGATTGTGTTATCGGCAACAGTAATACTGATAGTTGCCGGAACAGTATGTATTTATTTTTTCGAAAGGAAAAACCTTCTTGTCGGATTGACAATGAGTGATAAAATACTTGCGTCTTTTTTTACCGCGGTTACACCAAGAACTGCGGGATTTAATACTCTCGATACGTCTTCATTAACGCCCGCAAGCAAACTGCTTACCATTGTACTGATGTTTATAGGAGGAGGATCCGGATCTACCGCAGGCGGTATAAAAACAACAACATTCGTTGTTGTTGTGCTTTCAGCATGGTCAAGCATCAGGAACACAAAAGGAGAAAACATATTTGGCCGGCAGCTGGAAGAGTCAGCGCTTAGAAAGGCGAACGCCGTGTTTGCCATTAATGCTGTACTTATGTTGTTTGGAACGATTTTAGTGAGCGCTACGAATTCTTCCTTTCATACGGGGGATGTTCTGTTTGAAGCTGTATCCGCTATTGGAACAGTCGGGCTTTCCACAGGAATAACAGGATCCTTAAATATATTTTCACAATTTGTTATTATATTTCTTATGTATTGCGGCAGAGTGGGAAGCGTATCTTTCGCTCTTTTGTTTACAGAACACAGAATACCGTCTTCTGTTCAGAAACCGGCGGAAAAAATAAATATAGGATAGAGGATGAATTATGAAGTCAGTATTAGTAATAGGAATCGGAAGATTCGGTAAGCATTTAAGCCAAAAAATGGCTGATATCGGGAATGAGGTAATGATTCTTGACACAAGGGAGGAAAGGATCAGGGAGTTGATGCCTTATGTAACCAGTGCGCAAATTGGAGATGGCGCTGATGAAGAAGTTCTGCGTTCATTGGGGGTCAAAAATTTTGATTTGTGTTTTGTCTGTATAGGCAGTAATTTTCAGAACAGCCTTGAAGTTACGAGCCTTTTAAAGGATTTGGGAGCAAAACATGTTATCAGTAAGGCCGGCAGGGATATACACGCCAAGTTTCTCCTCAGGAACGGAGCGGACGAGGTGGTATATCCGGAGCGGGATACCGCTGAAAAACTGGCGGTCCGTTATAGTGCGAATAATTTATTCGATTATTTCGAATTGACTAAAGACGTTTCCATATATGAAATACCCCCTCTTGATAACTGGATTGGCAGGAGTATCAGGGAAGTGAATGTTAGGGTAAAATACCATGTCAGTATTCTTGCGACAAAAAACGGTGAGAATGTATCACCTTTGCCGTCAGCCGATCATGTCTTTAATGCTAATGAACATCTGATGGTTCTGGGAACCCATAACGATATAGCAAAGATATTGCGGCATATTGGCTGATTAATTGCAGGTGATATTTAAGGCGGCAATATTTTCATGGAACAAAGTGTAATTTGGGAGTATAATGTTATATGGGAAATGATGATTAGGAATGACCAAATAATAAATTCACATTTTTAAGCGGTTATTTTCCGTCAGTACGTCGTTGTCGTCAGTTGCAATAAAGCAATTATTGCGCCTTCCTCCGCCGGGTATTGACAGAAAATCCTCGCTTAAAAAACCGGTTTTATTATTCGCTCATTCCTTAATAAAACGCCAGGTATGGGAAATGAGAAGAAGGAATTATATTCACCTGTTTATTGTATTAACAGGCACGACAGTTTGTTCCATAGCTTTATACAGGATGGGAATTGATAAGGAAAACATTCTTATGGTTTTCATGATAGGGGTACTATTGGTATCCACGTTTACCAGAGGATATTTTTTTGGCATTATCGCATCCTGCACCAGCGCAATGATTTTCAACTATTTTTTTACCGAGCCCCGCTACACCTTTTCTATCACCAGCAGTAATGATATGATCCTGATGCTGTTTTTTTTAATTGCCTCAATTATTGCCTCCAGCCTGACCGGAAGGTTTCAGCGGCAGCTGTTGATTTCTAAAAGGAATGAACAAACGGCAAAAAATTTATATGAGGTTGTTCAGAGTTTTCTGAAAGTAACCGGACAGAGCAACATTGCCTATCATGGGATTAACTATATAAAAGAACATACTGAATACGACAGTGTTATTGAACTTGGTGAAAGCAAGGCAGTCTATAAAAGTGAAACATCCCATCCGGATGATTATCTTATAACAGAGTTGCCTGTTATGGGACACACCCGGAAAATAGGGATACTCAGATTATACAGTAAGGAAGAAGCAATTCTCAGCAAGGAAGAGGAATGGCTTGTTCATGCTGTTATCGTACAGATGGGGATTGCACTGGATCGTGAATTTTTATATAATGAACGGGAAAAAATTCGTATTGACATGGAACGGGAGCATCTAAAAAGTAATCTTTTACGAAGCATCAGTCACGATCTTAGAACACCTCTCACCGGAATAGTAGGGGCAAGTAGTTATATTGTACAACGCAGCCGGACCCTTAACCGTGAAAACATCCGGCATCTTGCGGAGGATATAAGCGATCAGGCGGTATGGCTTACCGATCTGGTTGAAAATATATTGAATATGACACGGATTGATAATGGCAATTTAGATATAAACAAACAGGTTGAGGTCATCGACGATATTGTAAACGAAGCGGTTGCACATGTTACCGGTCTTTCGGAAAGACCTTTCAGTATTCTTCTCCCGGACGAAGTCATTGCGATACCAATGGATGGGAAAATGATTATACAGGTTCTTGTTAATCTTTTGGGCAATGCTGTAAGTCATACCTCAGAGGATTGCAGAATTGAGCTTTCGGTATACAAAAGAGAAAATTATATAGAATTCCGGATTGCCGATGGCGGAAGCGGAATAGATCCGGCTCTGGAGGGAAGGTTGTTTGAGGCATTTATTACCAGCGGCAAAACGGGGTTTGACGGCAAAAAGGGGATTGGGCTGGGATTGGCTATTTGCAAGGCTGTAGTGGAGGCGCACGGCGGAAGTATTCAAACAGGGAAATCCCATCTTGGGGGCGCGCAGTTTATATTTACACTTCCTTATACGGAGGACGCCATATGAGTGATAATACAACTGTATTGCTGGTTGAAGACGATAAATACATTGTGTCTTTTACTACCAGTTATTTGAAGGATGAAGGTTACAAAGTAATCGTCGCCGGTACGGGAAAGGAAGCGAGTTGTCTTTTTTATGCCAACAATCCGGACATCATTCTTCTGGATTTAGGATTGCCGGATATGGACGGTATGGATATCATACGGCAAATCAGAGAGCGGAGCAATACTCCTATAATTGTGATTTCCGCCAGAGGAGAGGAAAATGAAAAAATAAAAGCCCTTGATTTGGGTGCGGATGATTATATGACAAAGCCATTCCATATGGGGGAACTCCTTGCCAGAATAAGAGTTGCACAACGTAAGCTGAGCAATATTACCAACCCTAACAATATGGATGCTTTTATATGTGACTTTTTAACAGTGGATTATATAAAGGGGCTCGTATTTATCGACAAGGATGAAGTGCATCTTACACCGATTGAATACAAACTTCTGAAACTGCTTATTGCAAACCGGGGAAAGGTTCTTACCCATAACTATATCCTTAAGCAGATTTGGGGATATGGAGAAGAGGTTGCGGATGCGAAAAATGTACGTGTTTTTATGGCCAGTCTGCGTCGGAAAATTGAGAAGGATACGGCAAATCCCAGGTTTATTCTTACACAGGTAGGAATCGGTTATCGGTTTGTTGAGAAGTAGATACGGCAGGTAATGGTTATACGTATAGGAAGGGATTGCTTTTACCGGTTCAGAGGGGCAATATATATACCCAATTTACGGATGCGTTAAATTTCAGGTTCATGGCCGCTCAATATCTTCAATAGAAATATTCCGTGTGTGGCAGGTGTGTTCCCATTCCTTGCCTTTGGCATCCTTTATTCCGGCTATGGTAACAGGCAGCCATGTAAAACAGTAAAAGGGATATATGAAAAATCCCAGAAGAATTTTATAATTCCATTTCTTATCAAATAGCACAACCAGAGGACCGAACAATAACTGTATAAGAACAATAAAAGACCATATTTCCGCAGGAAAGGCATATCCTACTATGTAGAAGGGCATTTGCGGAAACACCGCTTCCAACCAGGAAAAAATGGTTGCCAGTCCGAAACAGATAAAACGGATGGGTTGGAACAGGTAGATTGCACAGTCGAAGGCCCTCAGGTTTGATTCTCTGAACGATTTTTTGAAAAGCTTCGGCAGATATCTTCTGGCACAATCCGCATGTCCCTGCATCCAGCGTTTCCTTTGCCGCCATGACTGCATGAAGGTTAAAGGTTTTTCGTCATATACGATTGCTTTTTTACAAAAGGAAACCTTTTTGTCATTTAATACCAGTTTCATTGTAAATTCCAGATCCTCAGTAAGACAGGTGGCACCCCAGCCAATTTCCCGGATAACGTCCGAGCGAATACAAAAACCCGTACCGCACAATCCGCAGCTTAACCCCAGATTATACCGGGTTTGTTGAAAAACTCTGTTGGCCAGCCAGAATGCAATGGAATAGGAGAGTGAAATCCAGGAATCGAAGGGATTTTTGCTGTCAATATACCCTTGGATGACCTGGTGTCCGTCTGTCAGCATTTTATTCACTTCTTCAAGATAACTTGATGATACAACATTATCCGCATCAAATACACAAATGGCATCATATTGTTGTTCCATGTCAAAAACTTTGTCAAAAGCCCAATCAAGCGCGTAGCCCTTTCCGCGTTCGACCTCATTCTGACGAACAAGAACCAATGCTCCGGCCTTTTTTGCTTCAAGTTCCGTATTATCTGTGCAGTTGTCGCAGACGACAAAAATGTCATAGAGGCAGGTTGGATATTGTTGCTTCTTTAAGCTTATTACCATGCTCTGTATTACTTTTTCCTCGTTATGTGCCGGTATTACAACAGCAAACCGATTAAAGGGAATTGGTTTGCTATTCCTTTTTTTATTTTCCGGAAAAGGGATCCATCCCGAAATCATTATAATTAAGTAATAGGACCCAAGTAAAAACAAAAAAAACTGGACAAAATATGAAAATGAAAAAAGCAGCAAATGAACTATGAAATCCATATATTCCTCCGGTAGTGCTTTGTTTTTCTCTATATACATGCACAACAAAGTGGTCTTAATAGTAAAAATTCCGGGTAAATCGGACCACATCATTATGGAAGTGTATTTGCAGACCTGAACAGTCAATATATCAGGTTTTACAAATACAAGGCATAGCTTTATTTTCTGCATGAAGGGCAAAAATATGATTGGTAAATGAATCATTTTTTTAGTGTGTTAAATTCAGGAAATATTAGATTTACCAGGACGGCCGGGAATGATATAATGGGAAAAAGTGATATTTGATTATTGGTTTATGAAAATATTTGTAAAACAAGGATCTAACATATATATATGGGAATTGATGCCCGCGCCATATGTTTTAGCCAAGGCTAAAACAGTCACATGGGCAGCATAAAATGAAAAAAGTATGCCTCACTTAAAGAGTAATCATTTGTCCCAAAAACTTTTTTCATTTTATCTAATACCGGATATCAAATAAACCCGAGATGCCTGCCGGAGGTAATGATGGGGAAACCTTATATTAACAATGCTGTAATAGGCAACGGAAGTATGCTTGGCTGTATTACTGAGACAGGTGAATTGATACGGCTTTACTGGCCGGAAATAGACTATCCGCAGCACCTGGAGAAAATGCTGATCGGTTTTTTCGATACGAAGAATTATACAAGTGCAATATGGTTCAGTGAGGGAGAGCATGAAGTGCATCAGAAGTACCTTGATTCCGCCAATATACTTGAAACTACCGCTTTTTTCAAAAAGCTTCCCGTCAAGGTTATTCAAACCGACTTTTGTCTTCCTGATTTACCTGTCATGGTTCGCCACTATAATTTAAAAAATATTGGCAGTGAAGATTTTCAGCCAGGTGTTGGATTAGCGTCACATGTAATTTCGCATACCCATGACATGGGGAATACGATGTTTGATTTTCAATTGGATGCATTGGTGCATTACCGCCATGGAGGATGCTGGGCTATAAGTTCCAATCTTGAGGTAAAGGAGTTCCAAATAGGCAATAACCCGTTCAAAGCGGTCTGGGAGGGTAAACTCAACGGAATCGACAGTATCGGTATGTCTCCGGACGGCGCTATGCTGTGGGACTTGGGCAGGATCCCCCCGGGAGGTGAACACAGCTACACATTGTATATAACTTTTTCAAAAACTTTAAATGAATTGAAGATACTCACCGAAAAGATAAAATTGATGACCTTTCAGCAGCTTCTTTTCAATACCAAACAATACTGGTACGATTTTCTCAAAGTTTTACCTGTGTTTAAAAGCGGTAACAGCATAGCTGACAGGCTTTATGAACGTTCTTTGCTGTTATTCAGGCTGATGTCCGATAAAAGCACCGGAGCTCTTCTGGCTTCCCCGGAAATAGACGAAGGCTTTACCCAATGTGGAAGGTATGCCTATTGTTGGTGCAGGGACGCGGCTTTTATTACCTGGGCATTGGATGAAGCGGGGCTTTTCAGCGATGCAGAAAAATTTTATGATTGGGCTGCTCATGTACAGGATCTGGAAGGTTTTTGGCATCAACGGTATCATATGAACGGAAGTGTTGCTCCCTCATGGGGGTTACAAATAGATGAAACCGGCTCCATGCTCTTTGGAATTCTAAAACATTACCTGTATGTGAAGGATCTCCGTTTTTTGGAAAGGATGTGGCCTTCTGTTGTTAAGGCTGTGTCTTTTCTTGAGGGCTTTATTGACGGGGACACAGGGCTTCCGCTTCCGTCCTTTGACATATGGGAGGAAAGAATGGGAGAACACACATATTCCACAGCGGCAGTTATTGCGGGAATTTACTCTGCTGCTGAGATTGGGGAATTGTTAGGTTATTCAAAGGAGTCGACAGATTCCTGGAGGCAAATAGCACAAAAAATGAGGGAGTCTCTTGAAAATGAGTTGGTGGATAAGGAAAAAGGTATTTTCATAAAAAGTGTCCGAACAAAACTTAATCCCTGGGGAGATGAAACTTCGGCATATACGGCGAGGATCCGAGTGAATCCAAAGGGGTTTTACCGTGAGGTTACGCTTGTTGATCCTAAAACGGATATCAGTCTTCTAGGGGTCACGGTACCTTTTAATGTCCTCAGGTTTGATTATCCTGTAGTTTACAATACCGTACTTGAAATTGAAAAAAAATTGCATTGTATAAAATCAGGGGGTATTTACAGGTATGAAGATGACAGTTATGCAGGAGGGAATCCCTGGATTATCGCGGCACTATGGCTTGCGTTGTATTATGTTGAGGCCGGAGATATTAAAAAATCAAGAGAATATTTCGATTGGGTTCTTAAATGCCGGACGCATCTCGAGCTGCTTCCTGAACAGGTGGATAAACAGGATGGGAAACCCTGCTGGGTTATCCCGCTTACATGGTCTCACGCCATGTATGTACTGGTATATAAGAAATTAGCGGATATGAATGGGTTATAGGAACATTATTTGGTTTATGGATATGATTTTTAATTTCGATGTTTGTTTTCTTGATTCTTTTATTAAACATTTTTTCTAAACCGAAAAGTCAATATCAAGAATCAAATGTCTGAAAAAGGGGGCAATATATTGGCTAAGGCAAAAACAAAATTTGTCTGTTCCGAATGCGGTTATGAAACGGGGAAGTGGTTGGGGAAATGCCCGTCCTGTTTTCAATGGAACTCTTTTGTTGAAGAAGTTGAAACGCGAAGCAGGGAAGGGCTTATAAACGTAAATATTCCAAAAGCGGTTCCGATTACGGATGTGGCAATGGATCCCGAAGAAAGGGTGAAAACAGGCATAACGGAGCTGGACAGGGTATTGGGAGGCGGAATTGTTCATGGTTCCCTGGTTTTGGTAGGCGGGGATCCCGGAATAGGAAAATCCACTTTAATGCTTCAAATCTGCGGTTCTTTATCTGCCGTACATAAAATTTTATATATTTCAGGAGAAGAATCTGTCAGGCAGATTAAATTAAGATCTGAAAGACTTTCGGTAAATCATAAAAATATTCTTATGGTATCCGAAACCAACTTTGAAAATATTGAAAGACTGATGGATGAAAATAAACCTCATGTTGTTATGCTGGATTCAATTCAGACAATATACAGACAGGAATTAACGTCCGCTCCGGGTAGCGTAAGCCAGGTCCGAGAAGTAACAGGGCAGCTTATGCGGATTGCGAAAGGGGTGGGAACTACAATTTTTGTAGTGGGTCATGTAACAAAAGAAGGAGCAATAGCAGGTCCCAGGGTTTTAGAGCATATGGTGGATACAGTTTTATATTTTGAAGGAGAACGGCATCAGAATTATAGAATTCTTCGTGCTGTAAAAAACCGGTTTGGCTCAACCAATGAAATCGGAATATTTGAAATGAGGCAGGAAGGGCTGATTGAAGTAGGTAATCCATCAGGACTGCTTCTTGACGGACGGGCAAAAAACCAATCAGGTTCGGTTATTGCAGCAAGCATAGAGGGAACCAGGCCTATGCTTCTGGAAATACAGGCGCTGGTTACGCCAACCAGCTTCGGAATGCCGCGCCGTATGGCAACGGGTATTGATTATAACCGTCTTACTATGCTAATGGCTGTTCTTGAAAAAAAGGTGGGTATGCAGCTGCATAGCTTTGACGCATATGTAAATGTGGTAGGCGGAATTAAGCTGGACGAGCCTGCATGCGATCTGGGTGTTATCGCAAGTGTAGCCGGAAGCTTTAAAAACAAGCCGGTTTCTTCCGCGACCGTGGTTATGGGGGAGGTTGGTTTGACCGGCGAAATCCGTGCCATAAGCCAGGTGGAAAAAAGAGTTATGGAGTCAATACGTATGGGCTTTCAAAAATGTGTGCTTCCCGCGGGAAACAAAAACCGGCATACAACATTCAATATAGCGGAACAGATGGAATTGCTCTACGCCGGTACGGTGGAAGAGGCTTTGGAGTATTTGTTCTGATAATCATATGAAATTCGGGTATAATATTTCCCTATATAGGAAATAATCCGGGCTCTGACGCATCCGGCGAACTTTTAGAATAAAAAGCCTGTAAAATATAAAATGTATACAGGCAATAAGCGGGTTATCTTAAACTGTATTTTCCTAAAAGCTTAAGGCGTTCCAGTTCTTTGATAAGAATATCATATAAGTTCAGGTCCAGTGTATTGCATATGGCTGCCAGATAAAAAAGGTTGCGTCCTATGTCCTTTTCCAGGAGATCACGGCAATTGTCACACAGTATACCCTTGACATGGGATTGCATATGGGCTTTCAGTTCATCCAGATTGGCCATTTCAGGTACTTCCTGCTTCTCGCCGCATATTTTTATACAGCCGCACTGGGTTACCGCTTTTACCAGCGTTCTGGATATTCTTGAAGAGGAATCGGTCATTTTTGTAATTGAATCAAGTATGCTTTTATTACGGATAAGCAAATCCTGAGAAGTATATTGCAATTCATCCAAAACAGTATTTTTAAGCTCTGTCACTTACTACACCCCTTCGCTGTTACAGGATACTATCATTATAGTTTTTTTCATAAAGCTTTGTCAAACAAAAAAACCATATGCCGAGGAACCTTTCATCGCATAAATCAACAAAAAGCGATAAGATATCCAAAAACCGCAGAACCGTAAAGCATTTCATATTATCTGTTTTTTGACAATTTATTGTTATTGTAGTATACTGATATTTGGAAAGCTTGTAGCCTTTGCGCGTTTTCATGTTGAATGGCATCAAGAAACATTGATAGTCACAGGTTTCCAGGGCGCTTAAGTATTTTCCCGGTAACCGGGGATGCAGATAAGTAGAAGTTCTCCTGCTGCATTGCATATTTTATGCTGGTTTGCGTGTTCCGGCATTGTTTTTTTCAGGGGGGATGCGTTACAAGAGATAAAAAACCGGTGATGTGAATGCTAAAAGGAGTGTAGTCATGTACGACATTGGAGACAAAATAGTATATCCCATGCATGGGGCTGGGATAATTGAATCTATTGAAGAGAAAGAAATTCTCGGTGAAAAGAAAAGCTACTATATAATGAAAATGCCGATTGGTGAAATGAAGGTTATGATACCTATTCATTGCGCCAATAATGTCGGTATCCGGGATGTAATAGACAAATCAATGGCCGACAGTGTTTTTCGCTCGTTGGAAGGCGAGATTGACGAACAGCCTTCCAACTGGAATAAACGATATCGTGAAAACATGACAAAAATTAAAAGCGGTAATGTTTTTGATGTGGCTGAAGTTGTGAAACATCTCATTATCCGCGAACGCCAAAGGGGTTTATCTACGGGTGAACGGAAGATGCTTAATAATGCCAAGCAGATTCTTATCAGCGAATTGGTTCTTGCTGAAAATATGAAACCTTCTGAAGTTGAGGAGTTAATAAACTATAAAATCAGCCTGTAATATTAACCATGGCATGCTATAGGTCTATAGAGTATATATTCTTAATTTACAAAACTATATGAAAATTTTAGGTAACACCAATTACATATATGGGCAAAGAGGTTTATTTTTAATATGATGTCGGGAGTCGGTTAAATGTTAGAAAAAGCTATGAAGTATGCTTTTGCCGTTGTTGGTGCCATGACCGGGCTTACAATAACACGTTTTGTGTTCCTCCGGGCAGCAATCAGCATGACATCTGTTGTAAGTATTGGCATTATGGTGGCAGTATCCGTAGCATTCGGTGTATTGATGTTATTTATCGGAGGTAAAATAGTCGGTTTTGCGGCAGTTACAATGGAAAAGACGGAAAAACTGCTGCAGACATTGACGCTTTACGAGTTGATGATTTGCGTCGCGGGTCTGATTGCCGGTCTGATAGTGGCGAATCTCCTGTCTGTTGCATTAATGAGAATTCAGATAATTGGAATACCATTAACTATTCTTACAAATATTCTTTTCGGCTGCTGCGGTGTATTTCTTGCTTTATCCAAAAAGCATGAAAACATTATGGAGGACAGGAAGCGATACTCATGCAGCTGCAAGGTATTGGACACTAGTGTAATAATTGACGGAAGGATTCTGGATGTCTGCCGGGTAGGTTTTCTTGAAGGCGAACTTATTATTCCTGATTTTGTTCTGGAGGAGCTAAGGCATCTGGCTGATTCACACGATGATATTATTCGGGCAAAGGGCAGACGCGGACTCGATGTTCTAAACAGTCTTAAGCAGGATTCACCGGTTCCCGTGAAGATTATAAAAACAAAACAGGAGCTTCCTGCCGAAGTGGATGAAAAGCTGATGCAATTTGCAAAAGAGGAAAAAGCCTGTATTGTTACCAATGATTACAACTTAAACAAAGTTGCGTCAATTTCAGGAATATCCATTTTAAATATTAACGATCTTTCCAATGCTTTAAAACCTCTGGCTGTTTCAGGCGAGGAAATGACGGTCAAAATTATCCGGGAAGGTAAAGAAAACGGACAGGGTGTTGCTTATCTGGAGGACGGAACGATGGTTGTTGTGGAGGGCGCCTACAAGTTTAAAGGCTCCGAAGTGGATATTGTGGTTACAAGTGTTCTGCAAACTTCAGCCGGTCGGATGATCTTCGCGAGATCAAAATCTTCGGGTCTGTCTGTTGTAAAATAAGGGGATTTTTATGAGCGAAGTGCATAAAACTTCCGCCGTTATTGTGGCTGCCGGCAGGGGAAGCCGTATGCAGGCGGATATAAATAAACAATATTTATTACTTTTCAGCATGCCTGTATTGGCGCATACAATTATGGCTTTCGAACAGACAGAATGCATTTCTGAAATTGTAATTGTTATAAACGAAAAGGAACGGCACATATTTGAAGATCTTATTTGTAACAGTTTTAATTTTTCGAAAATTGCTGCCGTTGTAAACGGAGGCAGGGAAAGACAGGAATCGGTATATCAGGGTCTTTTGAAGACCTCTCCCGAATCGGGAATTATTGCTGTTCACGATGGCGCGAGACCTCTTGTTACGCCGGATATCATAAAAAACTCCATTGAAATCGCAGTGGAATATGGTGCTGCCTGTGTAGGTGTGCCGGTGAAGGATACAATAAAAAGATCCGACCGGAATCAAACGGTTCAAGAGACTCTGGACAGGTCTTGCCTTTGGTTGATACAAACTCCGCAGGTTTTTCAAAGGGACATTATTCAAAAAGCACATGAATATGCTCTAAAAACCGGGTTTCAAGGCACAGATGATTCTATGCTTGTTGAAAGGACGGGGTATGAAGTACATATGGTAATGGGCAGCTACAGCAATATTAAAATCACCACACCTGAAGATCTTGTTTATGCCGAAGCTATCCTTGGAAGGTGAAAATGGAAAAGCCCCGATGCAAAACTACGGCAAGGGGCTCTGTCATCTGTTTTGGTTATTCCTGAACAAGTTCGCTTAATGCTTTTATAAGGGTATTGTTTTCTTCTTCTGATCCTACGGTTATTCTAAGCCAGTTTCCCATAAACGGTCTTACAATAATACCTTTGTGCAAAAGCTTCCGGAACATTTCCCCGGAGGGAATGGGAGTTTCAACCCAGATAAAGTTGGCATAGGATTCTATAAACCTAAGGCTAAGATTTTTAAAAGCATTATAAAGCTGTACAAGGCCTTTACGGTTTTCTGCAATGACCATACTCACAAAGTTTTCGTCGTCCAACGCGGCGCATGAAGCAGCCTGGGCAAGGGTATTTATATTAAAGGGAGGACGGATACGGTTCAGGTAGGAATTTATTTCTGAAGAAGCCATTCCGTAGCCCACCCGTAATGAAGCAAGGCCAAATGCTTTTGAAAATGTCCTGAGTATAATGATGTTTGGATATTTCTCCAGAAGAAGAACCGATTCAGGATAATCTCCGACCCGGGCAAACTCATAATACGCTTCATCAAGGACGACCACTACATCCTTGGGTACAGCCTCAAGGAAAGAATTCTGTTCATCGGCTGTAATTATGGTTCCGGTAGGATTGTTCGGATTACAAATCCATATAATCTTTGTTTTTTCGGTAATGGCGTTTTTCATTTTCTCAAGGTCATGGGTAAAATCCTTCAGAGGTACAATTACAGGAGTCGCTCCTGTCGCTCTTACAGCAGTTTCATACCACACAAAAGAAGGCTCGGCATAAATGGATTCATCCCCGGGATTTAAAAAAATCTGTGCGATGAAAGAAATAATTTCGTTGGATCCGGCGCCGAATACAAACCGATCCGGTCTTAATCCATGTATTTTCGCAAGTTTTTCACGCAGAAGAGTTGTATTCCCATCGGGATAGAGCGAGATCTCCGACAGATATCCGGTAATTGCCCGGATTACTTTTGGCGAGCATCCAAACGGGTTTTCATTTGAAGCAAGTTTGATAACGCTTTTAAGTCCAAGTTCCCTTTGAACATCACTTATTGGTTTTCCCGGAACATAAGGTTTTATGTTTTCCAAAACATCCCTATAAGGCAATGGCATTGCTGATCATCCTTCCATTAGTTGATTTTTCAATATCACCGGCAACTATACGCTGCGGAAGCTGTACATTTTTAAATATCTTCCTTAAAAAATATATGTTCATTTGTTATATATAAAATGAAAAAAGTAATTGAAATGAATTGATACTGAAGAAGTTATCTCTTTTTTCATTTTATATTGCGCATGTGCCGTTTTGCTTGCAAAAATTTCGGTACGCGCTCAATTCACTTGTGCTATATATGTTGTACTAAAAATTTAGTACAACATATCATAGTAAGGCAAAATAACAGGAATAAAGTTCAACTTCCGTATATTGAGCGATAACCCTATTGTAATGAAAAAAAGGTGAATAGGCAAGCAAAAATCCTTAAAATTTATATGTTTATTTACATAGAGGGTAACTATTTAATTGTGAATAAGCATCAGTCATTTATATATATAAATATTTTCTTAAATATTAACGTCACCGGCTGTAAGCTTTTTTATTCTGGCTGAATAGTTACTAAGAAGCATATTTGCTTCTTTACTGGAATTTCCTTCAACATACAGATGGATAAATGGTTTTTCCGCATCCGGCATGATTAAAACCCACCCCTGCTCCAGAATTATTCTGATTCCATCAAAAAGCTGTTTTTTACATCCGCTTTCCTGGTGAAGGATACGCATTACCCTTCCTATAGCCTCTAGTGGACACAATATTAGCGCATGCTTAATAAAATGGCGGGGAATGAATTTTAAAAGGTTATCAAGCGTCGTATTCTGTGACGACAGATACTCAACAGTCTTTACAAGGGATGCTACCGCATCAAATTGGAGCATATACTGGTTAAGATTATCAGCGAATACGTCAGCCTTCATAAGTTCACGCAAAACGGCATTTCCGGAGGTTTTCGTACGTTTTACCGATCCGCCGAAATCTTCGGCCATATGCTCCAACGCAGCCGTCATATTTAACGGAGCAAATATATTATATCCCGGAATGGTTTTAAAAAGAAGGTATGCGTGCAGCAAAAACAGTCGGGTTTCGTCGAGAACTTTTCCGCCGGAATCCAACAAGACAAGCTTTTCCCCATTCCGATCAATAAAGGCTGTTAAATCCGCATGAATAAAATGTTCGACGCTGCGTATCTTTTTTGGTTCGAACTTATCCACATACATCTCACCACAAATAGGTATATTGACATGCGTAAATATTGTACGGACAAATGACAGCATAGCTTCACAATCGGATATGACAAAAACCGTTGGAGGGTGTATTTTTACATATTCCATATTAACCCGGTTTTGAAGATAACTGATATAATACTGATGGAAATCGGATATATTGTTGATATCCATTATATATTCAGCCCGGCAGCGAAGGAAATCCTCCTTAAAAAAAACGTCTTCTATAGTCTTTCCCAGGAGATTGTCCGCATTTGCGCCGGTCTCATCAAATAAATTCATTTCAAGTTTTTCAGGAGATTCGGAACTTCTTCTTATATGAATTCCCCCAACCACCTGGAGCATATGAACTGCCTGACGGGCTAAGGGTATAGGAACCCCGTCCAAATTGTAAACCCGGGTTCCAACAGACATTAAACCGGAAATAAAAGCGTATTTGAACAAATTCGAAGCATTTGAATTGTCAGATGACACAACAAGGCTTTTTCCCTGACCAAGAACAGAACCATATGCGGAACCCAGACGGGATGCGAATTCAGGTGTAATGTCCACATTGATTGTTCCTGACAAACTGTTTGAATTGAAAAGGGAAGAATTATACCTGGAGGCCCAGACTATATTTCTATCCACAATAGACAAGGAATCTACAGTTTTACCCGGCCATATATGAATATTCGGTTTAATTATGGAGCGTTCATGAATAATACTTTCATCGCCGATTGCGGCATTCTCATAAGAGGAAACATAACGCATCAAGCGGACTTTAGTACCCAGAATGCTGCCCCGAAGTTCACAACCCGGACCGATTGAACAATTATTAAAAAGAATACTCCTTTTTATGGAGGAATGATCTTCAATAATACAGTTATGTCCGATAACAGTATAACTGTCTATAACTGTGCCATGCCCTATGTAGCAATTTCCTCCGATTATGCAGGGCCCGTTAATTATCGCGGTTGGTTCAATTACTGTTGATTGGCCGATGGAGATACTTTCAGGATTGTTTTTTTTATTGGTAAAAATGCAGGGTTTTAAATCAAAAATATCCTTATGTGTATTTAAATATGCTTCCAGTGATCCAACATCAGACCAATAATTGCAGGATGTGTATCCTATTAGTGGAAGTCCCCCATCCACAAGCTTTGGAAATAAATCACGGCTGAAATCAAAAGGCTGCTCCGGCTTGATATAATTTAAAACATCCGGTTCCATTACATAGATTCCTGTATTTATTGTATCGCTGAATATTTCATTACGGTTGGGTTTTTCCAAAAAGCCTGTAATATAGCCGCTGCTATCGGTTGCGACAATTCCAAAATCCAGTGGATAATCCACTCGTGTTAAAACCAGCGTGGCAATGGCTTTTTTTAAGCAATGGAATCGGATTACTTCAGACAGGTTAACATCAGTCATACAGTCACCGCTGATTACAACGAAAGTATCATCCAAAAAAGAAGCTGCACGTAAAATGCTTCCGGCGGTTCCCAATGGGCTTTCCTCCATAAAGTAAGTCAAATGGACACCCCAGGGTGATCCATCCTTGAAGTAACCCTTAATTTTTTGAGGAAGATACATCAGGGTAACACCTATTTCGGTAATGCCATGATTTTTTAAAAGTATAATTATATGTTCCATAAGCGGAATATTCATTACAGGTACCATAGGTTTGGGTAATTCGCATGTGATGGGGCGCAGGCGCGTTCCTTTGCCTCCGGCCATAATAATTGCCTTCACAAAGCTACCTCCCTCCGGATTTTACGATATTTTACAATCTGCCTTGAAGATAAAGGTGTATGATGTACCATATAAGTACCTTTATAACGCACATAAAAGAAATATGTGCCTTATGATAAAAAAATACCATATTATTCAGGCGGTACGAAGAAGAATGTGTATAATATAATATTACCATATTTGGTGCTTCCAAAAACAAAAACTGGGAGTATTTAATCCGGGCTTTTTAAATTTTTGGTACCAAAAAATAAAAAAAATCGTTAATCTATATTAACAAACAGTGAAGTTTGGTATAATACCATATAGGATTTATCGGAAGAGAGATGGTTTTTTTAATTAGGTTCATGTCAGAGGCTTTGTTTATTAAGTTAAAAGGTTATCCAAGCCCTGATGGGATGGGTTATCCATAAGGCTGTGTTTAGTACAGGCCATCACAAATACATCCTGCCTGCTTAAGCAGGCTTGGAAAACGAGGGGGAATTGGTATGAAAGACTATGGCGTAGATAAAATACGCAATGTTTGCCTACTGGGTCACGGAGGGGCGGGCAAGACAACACTGGCGGAATCGATGCTTTTTGTTGCAAAGGCCACAGAGCGGTTTGGCAGTGTTGTCAGTGGAAATACCGTTATGGATTATGATCCGGAAGAAATAAAACGGCAGATAAGCACGGGCTCATCCTTAGCACCGTTGGAATGGAATGGCCGCAAGGTGAATATTATTGATACACCCGGCTACTTTGATTTTGTCGGTGAAATGCGCGAAGGCCTGCGGGTAGCTGATGGAGCTATTATTCTGGCCAGCGCCAAGGACGGCGTACAGGTTGGAACGGAAAAGGCGTGGGAAGAAGCCGGCAGGCAAAAAATCCCAAGGCTTATATTTATCAGTAAGATTGACGAAGAGAATTCAGACTTTTTTAAAGTCTTTGATCAGTTTCAGGATATATTCGGAAAGAGTGTTATTGCTTTTGAAGTTCCTATTATGGAAAAAGGTGTTTTTTCGGGAATTATCAATGTAGCAACAATGAAGGCAAAGCGTTTCCAGGGCAAGGAGTTTACAGATGCGGAAATTCCAAATGATATGATGACTGTCGTCGAAAAGTACCGTGAGGGTATTGTTGAAGCTGTGGCTGAAACCGATGAGGAGTTAATGGATAAATACTTCTCGGGTGAAGCCTTTACGGACGATGAAATAATAAAGGCACTGCAAGCCGGTATAAAATCCGGGGACATCTCGCCTGTTTTCTGCGGCTCCGCAGTTAATCACGCTGGTGTAAAACTACTTCTGGATGCAATTTCAGACTATGTACCTGCCTTTGGTGAAAGAGGCGTTGTGATTGCGGGAAAACCTTCGGGAGATGAAAAGGTTGAATTGAAACCCGATGTCAATGAGGCACTATCGGCGCTGGTATTTAAAACAATTGTAGATCCCTTTGTAGGGAAAATATCCTATCTTAAAATTATGTCAGGTGTTCTTAAGTCCGATTCCACTGCTTATAATGTAAAAAAAGACAAGATCGAAAAGATATCTCAATTATTTCTTATTAAAGGCAAACAACAAATCAATGCAACCCAGCTGGTTACCGGAGATATCGGGGCAGTTGCTAAGCTTGCCCTTACCGAAACAAATGATACCCTTTGCTCCAAAGAAAAACCGGTTGTTATTCAGGAAATTGATTTTCCCGCTCCGATGCTTTCAATGGCTATTCTTCCAAAAACAAAAGGGGACGAAGAGAAGATCGGTACGGGATTAAACCGCCTTATGGAAGAAGATCCTACATTTAAGGTAGAACTGAATACTGAAACAAAACAAACGCTTATTTATGGGATAGGTGATCAGCATCTTGATTTGATACTGAGCAAGCTTCGCTCCAAATTCAGGGTTGAAGTTGAATTGGTTGATCCAAGAATACCTTATCGTGAAACGATCCGCAAAAAGGTTAAGGTGGAAGGAAAGCATAAGAAACAATCCGGTGGACACGGGCAGTTCGGAGATGTATGGATTGAGTTTGAGCCCGGTCCAACGGAGGATTTGACCTTTGAGGAAAAGATTTTCGGTGGGGCTGTTCCAAAGCAGTATTTTCCCGCAGTTGAAAAGGGACTCAGAGATAGTATTTCAAAAGGTGTTTTGGCGGGATATCCGGTTGTAAATCTGAAAGCGACACTGGTGGACGGAAAATATCATCCGGTTGACTCTTCGGAAATGGCCTTTAAAATTGCAGCCAGCCTGGCATATAAAGAGGGTGTACAGCAAGCAGGCCCAGTACTTTTAGAACCTATATCCCATGTGGAAGTGTTTGTTCCCGATAGTTATATGGGAGATATTATTGGCGATTTGAATAAACGCCGGGGAAGGATTCTTGGGATGAATCCTCAGGAAGGCGGAATACAGCAGGTAATAGCGGAGGTTCCCGAATCAGAAATGTTTAAGTATGCAACAGACCTTCGTTCAATAACCCAGGCCAGAGGCTCTTTTTCCATCCGGTTTGAAAGATATGAGGAGGCGCCTCCGAATATAGCGGAAAAAGTAATTGCCGAAGCGAAAAGGGAAAAAGAAGCGGAAGAATAACATGGCAAAAGAGGCTGTAACCGATAAAACAGCCTCTTTGATTTATCCGGAACTTATTACCGCCTAACGGCGTCATAAAAATATACAGATAAAAAATGGTTATAAAGAATAAAGAAGGGGTGAAAAAATGAATAAAAGTAAAAGGATTATAGCGGCTGTTATATCCGTCATACTTCTCGTAATTCTTGGAGCGGGATGCTCAAGCAAAAATAAAGCAGGTATGGATAACGCCGCGCCAATGTCAATGACAACTGCCGCGACAACAGCAGGGAAAAGCCAGACTAATATGCAGTTTACCGAATCGGATGGGGATTATTTAAAAGGCGAAAGAGAAGTTGCTGAAACCAAGGCAGCCGATACTAATGCGGCGGAACCCGGGGGCATACGGGCAACGGGGTACCAGAGTACAGGTACAAGCCTGGATATCCTGGCTCAAAGAAAAATTATCCGGAACGCCAACCTTACGCTTGAAGTGGATGATTTTTATAGTTCGTACGGTAATCTGCAATCCATGCTGGCCGGAATCGGTTTTGTACAGGAAAGCAATATCCGTAAGGATTATTACTACCATGAAAATGAGCGCAGAGCAAGAGTCTCGGGGAACATTACAATCCGTGTGGACGCGCGTCATTTCGACTATGTTTTAAATGATATCAAGGGGCTTGGTGATGTGATTGACGACAGGATTTACAGTACCGATGTCACCGATCAGTTTTTTGATACCGAAGGCAGGCTGAAAATATTAAAAATTGAGTATGATTATCTGGAAGAATACATGCGTTCGCTGAAGGATCCGGATTCCATTTTTAAAACCCGCATGCGAATGACCGAACTCCAGACAGAAATTGAACGTTTGACGGGCACTTTGAACAAATGGAGCGACCTGGTTGAATTATCCACCATTTACATACAAATGAATGAAAAATATCCCGATGATGTAAACGTGAAAAAAACCTACACTTACTGGGATCGGCTAAAGGATTCGGTAAAAAACAGCCTGACCGGAATTGTCGAGGCACTGGGGAATTTATTAATATTCCTTATTGATATTATTCCGACTTTGGTGATCCTTGCAATCATAGGATGGATTGGCTTTAAGATATACAGAAAACGTAAGGACAAAAACAAAGCTACCTCGCCTGAAGTAAAGGAAGAATAATATATGGGAAGCAGGAAGAAGGTCTCCTGCGTGTTATAACACAACTGGCAGAAGGATAAAAATGATATCTTTCTGCCAGTTTTACGTTCAGCCATAATACCCTTGAAATTGTAAAAAAAATAAAGTATAATAATAGTCAGAGATAGTCAAAGACAAAAAGAAGGTGAAATTATGGCAAGATTGAGTGATATTATTGAAACCTTTATAAAGGAAATGATGAATGACATGGACGGATCCATTGAGATACAGAGAAACGAACTGGCAAATCGGTTTAATTGCGTTCCTTCTCAGATAAACTATGTTATATCCACCCGGTTTTCAAACGACAAAGGATATTATGTGGAAAGCAGAAGGGGCGGTGGCGGGTATATAAGCATAAAACGTTTAAACACAGGTTCTGTAGGGGAATATTTAATGCATATTATTACTTCATTGGGAGATAAACTTTCCCAGCATACCTGTGAAGTATTTATTCAGAATTTTCTGGATTATGATATTGTTAATGAACAGGAAGCACGGCTCATGAAGGCTGCAACATCAGACAAGGCATTGATGGATATAGCATATGATATCCGGGATGAAATAAGGGCGGCTATATTAAAAAACATGCTTATGAGTCTGACCATTTAAAGAGGAGGTAGTTTGAATGCTGTTGTGTCAAATATGCAAACAGAGAGAGGCCACCGTGCATTTTACCCGTATTATCAATCAGCAGAAGGTTGAAATGTATGTATGCGAACAATGTGCCAGAGAGAATAATGATATAAAGGTAAACATAAATAAGCTGCTCCACAGCATTATGGGGATAGATAATGTTGAAGGTGTTGAGGAACAGCCTTTTATGATAAAAAAGTGTGAGAATTGCGGAATGACCGTCGAGGAGTTTAACAAAACCGGTATGCTCGGATGTCCGAAATGTTATGAAGTCTTTGATGAAAGTATAAAAACCATGTTAAAGCGGATACACGGGAATGTAAAGCACCATGGGAAAATTCCCGGGAAATTGTCCGGAAAAATCCAGGAAGCGCGAACTTTGAATGATTTAAAGACAAGACTTAAGCATTGTGTTCAAAATGAGGATTATGAGCAGGCCGCTCAAATACGGGATAAGATTCGGGCAATAGAGAAAAACAAAGAGCATTAGAGGGGGTGACCGAATGAACAAGTGGTATATTGACAAAGGCCCGGATTCTGATGTTGTTATTTCAAGCAGAGTCCGTTTGGCCAGGAATGTTAAAAATTATCCATTTCCGCACAAGACCACTCCGGATATGCAGCAGGAGATCGTGGAAAAAACAAAGGAAGCTTTGTTTGCCGGAAATCAGAAAATGCTTGAGATTTTCAGGTATATTGATTTTGCCCACCTGGATACGATAGATAAAGCAGTTCTCGTGGAAAAACATCTTGTCAGTAAGGAATTATTGGAAAGCAACCGTTTCAGCGGCCTTCTTCTGAGTAACGATGAACAAATTTCAATTATGATTAACGAGGAGGACCATTTAAGAATTCAGTGTATGGCCACAGGCATGCAGCTTTCAAAGGCGTGGGAGATATGCAACAATCTCGATGACTTGCTTTCGGAAAAAATGGACTTTGCCTGGTTTGAAAATATCGGCTATCTGACGAGCTGCCCCACAAATATCGGTACGGCAATTCGTGCTTCCATAATGATGCATCTTCCTGCCCTTACAATAACCGGATACATCAAACCCATTTTGGAAGCTCTGGGAAAGCTGGGAATGGCTGTCCGGGGTTTATATGGAGAAAATACAGAGGCCTCCGGAAATATGTATCAGGTTTCAAACCAGATTACTCTGGGAAAGAGTGAAGAAGATATCATATTAAGCATAAAAAACATTGCGCAGCAGATAATTGAACAGGAGAGGACATTGCGTCAGGAATTGTTCAATCAGAACCGGATTCGTCTTGAAGACAAGATTTTCCGTTCTTTTGGAATTTTAAGAAACGCAAGACTGATGGATACGAAAGAGACACTGAAACTCCTGTCCGATGTCAGACTGGGTGTGGATATGGGTATTATAAGGGATATTGAAATACAGGACGTTAACGAAATAATGCTCCTGATACAACCCGGCGGATTGCAGAAGAAAACAGGAAGAGTTCTTAAGCCTGACGAAAGTGATTCCTATAGGGCCGAGTTTGTAAGACAAATGATGAACAGGAAGTGAGATTCGGATAAGGTTCAGTTTGTTTTATCTATCAGGTAAAGTGGCCGGTGTAATTGATAAAGTATAATAATCATCTTTGCAGTGCAAAAGAGAATATGAGGTGGTAAGAAATGATTTATGGGAAATTTACTCAAAAAGCGACGCTTGCGTTAAATCTGGCTAAGGAATGCGCAATGGCTCTGGGACATAATTATATCGGAACGGAGCATATGCTGTGGGGGCTTATTAAGGAAGGAACGGGCATTGCAGGCGGCGTTCTTTTATCCAACGGCATTACCGACCAGAAAGTGATGGAAAGCATCCTTTCCGTTGTTGGAAAGGGAGACGGCAGTCAACAGGTTGCCGGATATACTCCGAGAACAAAAAGGGTGATGGAGCTTTCCTATGCAGAAACCAGAAGGATGGGCCAGAATTATATTGGTACCGAACACCTTCTGATGGGAATACTCAGGGAAGGGGAAAGCATTGCCGTACGTATTCTTATGGATTTGGGTGTTGATATTCACAAGCTGTATGACAGTATTATCACAATGCTTCAGGAGGATACGCCTGCGGCCGTTGCCGCTGGAAAACCCAGGGCGGAAGAAATGGAAACCCCTACTCTGGATTTGTTCGGACGTGATTTAACCGTATTGGCCAGGGACGGTAAAATAGACCCTGTTATCGGCAGAGATAAGGAGATTGAAAGGATTATACAGATTCTAAGCAGAAGAACAAAGAACAATCCCTGCCTGATTGGTGAGCCGGGTGTAGGAAAAACAGCGATTTGTGAAGGGCTTGCCCAGAAAATAATCGAGGGGAACATTCCGGAAACCCTGAAGGATAAAAGGGTGGTTACACTAGACATGTCTTCCATGGTTGCAGGGGCGAAATATCGTGGTGAATTTGAAGATCGGCTGAAAAAGTCAATTGAAGAAATACGCAATGCAGGCAATGTCATTTTGTTTATAGATGAGTTACACACAATTGTAGGGGCGGGCGCCGCCGAGGGCGCCATTGATGCTTCAAATATCTTAAAGCCCCTTCTGGCCCGTGGCGAGATTCAGGTTATTGGAGCCACAACCCTGGACGAATACAGGAAGTATATTGAAAAGGATGCAGCCCTTGAAAGGCGGTTCCAGCCCATACAAATCGGTGAGCCTTCCGAAGATGAGGCTATAGAGATTTTAAAGGGAATACGGGACAAATATGAGGCCCATCACAATGTGAAAATTACCGACAAGGCTTTGGAAGCGGCTGTGAAATTATCCTCACGATATATTACCGACAGATATTTGCCCGACAAGGCAATTGATTTGATCGACGAGGCTTCTTCGAAAGTCAGGCTCAGAAGTTTTACCGCTCCTCCCCATCTGAAAGAACTGGAGCAAAAAATAGAAGAACTGCACAAAATGAAAGAAGATGCGATTATAAGTCAGGAATTTGAAAAGGCGGCATCGATCAGGGATCAGGAAAACCAATTAAAGGAAGATATGAATGCCCGGAAAGAAGAATGGAAAAAACAGAATCAAACACATACCCAAACAGTTTCAGAAGAAGAGATTGCGTCTATCGTGGGAAGCTGGACAGGTATTCCTGTAAGCCGTCTTGCCCATGAGGAAACCGAAAGACTCAGAAATATGGAAACTATCTTGCACATGCGTGTGATCGGTCAGGATGAGGCCGTAAAATCAGTTGCGAAGGCCATAAGGAGAGGGCGTGTCGGACTTAAGGATCCCAAGCGGCCGGTTGGTTCGTTTATTTTTCTCGGCCCTACGGGGGTTGGAAAGACAGAGCTTTCAAAAGCGTTGGCCGAAGCTTTGTTTGGAGATGAAACACACATGATACGAATAGATATGTCCGAATACATGGAGAAGCATAGTGTATCAAGGCTCGTCGGTTCACCTCCCGGATACGTAGGATATGACGAGGGAGGGCAGTTAACCGAGAAAGTTCGAAGGAAGCCCTACGCAGTGTTGCTGTTTGATGAAATTGAAAAGGCCCATCCCGATGTTTTCAACATTCTTCTTCAGATTTTAGAGGACGGGAGATTGACTGATTCTACGGGAAGAGTGGTTGATTTCAGAAATACCGTAATTATTATGACCTCGAATGTCGGAGCCAGGGATATCGTTGAGCCTAAAAAACTGGGTTTTGGCGCGGCTGTTATAAATGAAGCAAGAGACTATGAGGATATGAAAAAGAACGTGATGGGTGAATTGAAAAAAACCTTCAGGCCGGAATTTTTAAACCGGGTTGATGAGCTGATAGTATTCCATCCGCTGACCCAGGAAAACATAAATGAAATTGCGGCTCTGATGCTTAATGAGGTATCAAAGCGGCTGAAGGGCACCAATGTTAATATGAGTATTGGTGAAGGCGTTAAGGAGTTTCTGGCAAAGAAGGGGTATGACAAGGTTTATGGTGCAAGGCCATTAAGACGGACTATTCAGAGTATGGTTGAAGACAGGCTGGCCGAAGATATGCTTGAGGGTAAGATTCATGAAGGAGATTCTGTAGAAATAACTCTCCGGGATGATTCACTTGAATTTGTTAAAATATCATCTCCAAAGGCTGTTAAAAATGAAATGAAACCTGAAAAAACGAGAGAAAACAAGATATCAAATGAAATATCAAGAGAATGAGAGAGATATTTTAAAATTACAGCATATCTGTCTTGACATGAGTGTATCTATGTATTACAATAAAAACCGCCGCTTTATGTGGCGGTTTTTACGAGTGGGTTTTAAACAGACACATACAAAAAATCCACACATATGTGAATTCGTCCGCCGCTAATAGAAGTGGGGGTCTTGAAATTTTGAAAGCTGACAATCAGGCTCGGAATTGAATCGAGTTGAATATAGGAGGGTATACATGAAAACTTTCATGGCAAATGCAGCTAACGTCGAAAGAAAGTGGTTCGTTGTTGATGTTGAAGGCAAAGTATTGGGCCGTGCAGCAAGCGAAGTCGCGAAAATTTTGCGTGGCAAAAACAAACCGGTGTTTACACCGCACGTAGATACCGGTGATTATGTGATTGTCCTGAATGCAGATAAAATTCTGTTGACCGGAAAGAAATTGGATCAAAAAATGTACAGGCACCATTCGGGTTATATTGGCGGATTAAAGGAAGTTAAATATCGTCATTTTCTTGCGAGTAAACCTGAAAAGATCTTTGAACTGGCCGTTAAAAGAATGCTTCCGAAAAACAGCCTGGGAAGACAGATGTTTAAGAAGCTGAAAGTTTATGCCGGTGCCGAACACCAGCATCAGGCGCAGAAACCTGAAGTTCTGGAATTGAACATTTAATGAGGGGAGGCGTAGATTAAATGGCAAAGGTACAATATTATGGAACCGGAAGAAGAAAAAGCTCTGTAGCGCGGGTACGGCTTGTTCCCGGAGAAGGAACAGTTATGGTAAATGACCGTTCCCTTAATGATTATTTTGGGTTGGAAACCTTGAAGGTTATATCAAAACAGCCACTGGTTCTCACAGAGACAGAAAATAAATTTGATGTTTACGTGAAGGTTATAGGCGGTGGCTTTACAGGTCAGGCCGGAGCTATCCGCCATGGAATCGCACGGGCTTTATTAAAGGCTGACGAAGAATTCCGTCCCGCACTGAAAAAGGCCGGATACCTTACCCGTGATCCAAGAATGAAGGAAAGAAAGAAATATGGATTGAAGAAGGCACGAAGGGCACCGCAGTTTTCAAAGAGATAGTATTTCGTTATACTTCAGCATATCAAAACGTAAAAAATCATTTGAAGCGTCTGAATTTTCAGGCGCTTTTTTGACATTACAGGTAAAATTTATTTTTAGCGAACAAATGTTTGACATTTTTATTGTATTTGGTATAATAGTAGAGCAAAGCTTAAAGATGGGCCCTGCGTCCACCTTTGCGGAAATAAATAGAGTTTTCGAACCATGGAGTGGAATGTAATGAGAAACAATATCTACATTAAAGGCGCCTGCGAGCACAATCTGAAGAATATCGACATAGAAATTCCAAGGGACAAACTGGTTGTTATCACCGGTTTAAGCGGATCAGGGAAATCATCTCTGGCTTTCGATACAATTTATGCCGAAGGGCAGCGGAGATATGTGGAATCCCTTTCCTCATATGCCCGTCAGTTTCTGGGGTTGATGGAAAAGCCTGATGTGGAGTATATCGACGGTTTGTCTCCGGCCATATCCATCGACCAGAAGACAACAAGCAGGAATCCCCGTTCAACTGTTGGTACAGTAACCGAAATATATGACTATTTCAGGCTTTTGTTCGCACGGATTGGTATTCCGCACTGTCCCGAATGCGGTAAGGAAATCTCACAGCAGACGGTTGATCAGATGACGGACAGTATTCTGCGTTTGGAGGAAGGTACAAGAATACAGCTGCTTGCTCCGGTTGTACGGGGCAGAAAGGGAGAGTATACAAAACTGATGCAGGATGCCCGGAAAAACGGTTTTGCGCGCTTACGTGTGGATGGCGAGGTAATGGATATTCACGATGAGATCAGGCTTGATAAAAACAAAAAGCATTCAATTGAAATTGTTGTGGACAGGTTGATTATAAGGCCGGATATTCATAAAAGGCTTACCGATTCCATTGAAACCGTTCTGCATTTATCCGGTGGGATTCTTCTGGTTGATGTGGCAGGCAGGGAAGAACTGCTCTTCAGCCAGAACTTTGCCTGTTCTGACTGCGGGATTAGTATTGAAGAACTGGCTCCCAGAATGTTCTCCTTTAATAACCCTTATGGAGCATGTCCTTCATGCAGTGGTCTTGGGTCGCTGCTAAAAATTGATCCTGATCTGGTGATATCGGACAGGTCAAAATCATTGGCAGATGGTGCGATTAATGTCGGCGGATGGAATTTTTCCAATGAAGACGCGTACAGCCGTATGTATCTTATTGCGCTGGCAGATCATTATGGGTTCAATGTTGATACGCCCATCGAAAAGCTTCCTGAGAATATAGTAAATGTAATATTATATGGAACCGGAGGGGAAAAAATCAAGATAAGATATGAAAGGGAACATGGAAGCGGAACCTTTACGGCTCCCTTTGAAGGTGTCATTAGCAGTATGGAACGAAGGTACAGGGAGACGAAGTCGGAGGGTATGAAGGAGTATTATGAGAATTACATGGGAAATACTCCCTGTCAGGCCTGCCAGGGAAACAGGCTGAAGAAGGAAAGCCTCGCGGTTACTATCGCGGGTAAAAACATTGCTGAAGTTACAAAAATGTCCGTTGTGGATTGCATCAGGTTTTTCTCCAATCTGCAATTAACAGGACGTGAAACATTAATAGCCCATCAGATTTTAAAGGAAATAAACGCCCGGCTTGGTTTTTTGAAGGATGTGGGCCTGGATTACCTTACATTGTCCCGGGCGGCAGGCACATTATCCGGCGGCGAAGCGCAGCGGATCCGTTTGGCCACTCAAATCGGTTCGGGCCTGATGGGGGTTCTTTATATTCTCGATGAACCGAGTATCGGGCTTCATCAAAGGGACAATGACCGTCTTCTGGTTACCCTTACCCGTTTAAGAGATTTGGGAAATACCCTTTTGATAGTGGAGCATGATGAAGACACAATGCGCCGGGCTGATCATATAATAGATATGGGCCCCGGAGCCGGTGTAAAGGGAGGCTATGTTGTTGCCCAGGGTACTCTGGAGGAAATTATGGCAACCCCCGCATCTATTACCGGGCAATATTTAAGCGGAGTTAAATCAATTGGTGTTCCTGCTGCCAGAAGAAAACCGAATGGAAAATACGTAGAGATTATAGGAGCCGGTGAAAACAACCTGAAAAATATAAATGTAAAGTTTCCACTGGGTTTATTCATATGTGTTACCGGGGTGTCCGGGTCGGGAAAAAGCTCTTTAATAAATGAAATACTCTATAAGAAACTGGCATCAAAATTAAACAGGGCAAAAACCAAAGCGGGTTATCACAAAGAAATTCTTGGTACTGACTATCTTGACAAGGTTATCGACATTAATCAATCTCCGATAGGACGTACGCCACGTTCCAATCCCGCTACCTATACGGGGGTTTTTGACCTAATCAGAAGCCTGTTTTCTTCGACAAATGACGCAAAAATGCGGGGTTATCAACAGGGAAGGTTCAGCTTCAACGTCCGGGGCGGACGATGTGAGGCCTGCAATGGTGACGGGATTATTAAAATAGAGATGCACTTCCTTCCTGATGTCTATGTGCCATGTGAGGTATGCAAGGGGAAAAGATACAACAGGGAGACGCTTGAGGTAAAGTACAAGGGAAAGAATATTGCGGATGTATTGGATATGACGGTGGATGAGGCACTTGAATTTTTCAGGAATATACCGCGTATCAACCGGAAAATAGAGACTTTGAGTGAGGTGGGTCTTGGATATGTAAAGCTGGGACAATCCTCAACAACCCTTTCAGGGGGAGAGGCGCAGCGGGTGAAACTGGCAACCGAGCTTTCCAAAAGAAGCACCGGACGGACAATGTATATATTGGACGAACCCACAACAGGTCTTCATATCGCTGATGTCCATCGTCTTATTGATGTCCTCCAGAAATTGGTGGAAGGAGGGAACACGGTTGTAGTCATTGAGCATAATCTTGATATGATAAAGACTGCCGATTATATCATTGACTTGGGGCCTGAAGGAGGGGACAGGGGAGGATTGGTGGTGGCCACCGGTACGCCTGAATCACTGGCGGAAGACCCGGCATCTTATACCGGTAAGTATTTAAAAAGAATCAAAGAACTGAATGCTGTTTCCGCAGGGACTGATTAGGATGTTTATATATATGAAAAGAAAAATTTTTCAATACTATTGAATATGTGCTTAATATATGTTATATTTTTGTATAATGATTATTGCTTAATGGTACCGTTTCGCAGATGATCATTAAAGCTTTTTGAGACTAATAAAAAATAAATATGTGATATTTCTTCAGGGATAGGTGAAATTCCTTACCGGCGGTAAATCAAATCAGAATTTGAAAGCCCGCGAGCCAATATAGGCAGATCCGGTGTGATTCCGGAGCCGACAGTATAGTCTGGATGGGAGAAGAAGTGTTTTTCTATCGTGAAAAAGCAGCCCTGAAGATTAGTTTTCAGGACTTTTTTTGTGCTGATTTTACCACATATATCAGAACATTGAACAATCCATTAAAAAAAGGTTGTAAGATGAGAGGATGCACAATTATTTGAAAGGGGTCTTTTATTATGAGTACCGTACGAAAATTATGTACAATGGCCGTTCTTGTGGCTTTATCCGTTGTGTTGTTTCTGGTTTTAAAAATTCCATTTTTCCCTGCGGCAGCACCGCATCTCGAATATGAAATGACAGATGTGCCTATTTTAGTGGGATCGTTTATGTTCGGACCGGTAGCGGGATTAATTTTAACGGTAATAGCGTCGGTTATCCAGGGAGTGACGGTAAGTGCACACAGCGGTCCGGTTGGGATACTTATGCATATTATTGCTACAGGTGCGTTTGCTGGTACCGCAGGCATTATTTATAAGCATAAAAGAACACAGAAAGGAGCTTTGTTAGCTTTAGCCGGAGGAACTATGGCAATGGCGGCCATTATGATACCTGCCAACCTTACAATTACAGTGCATTTATATGGTGTTCCATATGAGGCTGTAAAAGGAATGCTTCTGCCGGTGATTATTCCTTTCAACCTGCTAAAAGCAGGTTTGAATTCAATAATAATATTCTTTGTGTACAAACCGTTGAAAAGGTTATTTTCGATACAGTCGTAACGTCAAAAGAACATACGGTTATATGTTTCAGGCAGGGACGTGGATTTCACGCCTCTGCCTTGCCAGGAGTACGCTCGAAAAGTTAAGCACGCATCTTTCCGAGCATTTTCCTAAAAAAAGCGTTAAAATATCCAGATATTCGCCGTTTTTTTGCAGAATTTGCACGAAAAACTGAATCGAAAATCTACATACCCGACTTTCCGAGCGCACTCCTCGGAATGATACAAAAATTTTAGTGCAGCTTATATAGCGTAACGGATAAAATTATCAGGAGACAGCATATGAAAGATAAAAATGAAAGACACTGTAAATCAATACAGGAATCTGTAATTGAAATGATTGAACTGGTTCTGCCCAATGATACCAACCTGCTGGGGAATCTATTAGGTGGGAGGCTGATGCACTGGATTGACATTGCCGGAGCACTGGCTGCCTCCAGACATTCCCATAGCGTAGTTGCAACTGCCGCGTTGGACAGTCTGGATTTCAGACATCCTGTAAGGGTTGGGGAAATGGTAAGATTGAAGGCCAGAATTACCTGGGTTGGAAATACATCCATGGAAGTCAGGGTGGATGTATTTTGTGAAAACTTAAAAACAGGAGCGGTGGTTAAAACAAATAAGGCATATATTACCTTTGTTGCCCTGGATGATTCGGGTAAACCTGTACAGATCCCGTCTATCCGCCTGGATACTCAAGAGGAAAAAGATGAATATGAAAAGGCTCTCAGGAGACGGGAAATGCGTCTTAACAGAAAAACCAGGGAAGAGTAAGCTATTCTATACTATGTTGAATTAGAAATTCAACATATATAGACATGAACTGATGCACGTGCCATTTGTTTTGGCATAGCCAAAACAGGAACATGTGCAATATAAATTGAAAAAGAAATTGAGTGACATATATTGGCAAATTACGCAAAATTCTTTTTAAATTTATATAGAACAATAATATTTTAAGCTTACGGATTAAGTATCTATAGACTATTTAAAAATACCGATATAATAAACAAATATAGTTTATCAAACGCCCCTAAGACACTGCCGCATTGAATCGGTTATTATGTTGCAGGGGGCTGAAAAGAAGGTGTTTGCATGATATTTTCAGTAAGTGTGATAAAAGAAAAAAGCGCGGATCCAAATTTCACAGTTAAGGTATCGGTATATGGGGATGATTTTTCAATTGTTAATGCTCAGGTTGACGTTGTACGGCTTCCTCCAAAGGTCAGCATTGATTACCCGGAAGAACTGCAATCCAGGCTGGAGTTGATTGACCGCAAAAAGCTTGAGCTCGAAATACTCAATAAGGTTGTTGAATATATCATGCAGACTGCGGATAAAAGTGAAATCAATACTACCGCATTTTTTGGAAGAAAAATATAGGTTTATGTTCGGGTCCCGACTTTCCTGTTTTTTGCAGCCTTATACTTTGGTTGAAAATAGAAATTTCCCTGCGTATCAAGCGAAGCGTAAAATATATCTCTTGGATCATGCCAGCCGTTGTCTTCCAATTGTTTTATAAGCCAGTTTCTATTAAGATTTGCCAATTTCAAATTATCATAATGAACAATTCCATCAATAATAATATCAATAGACAATCCTTCATATTTTGTTTCAATACCGAGATCAGAAGGGGTTAAAGGCCTTTTTTGTGACTTAAGCACAAGGCTGAGTTGACCGTTTGTTTCAAGAACTCCATGCTCAACGTCGGATACATTCTGAACATCGGCGATTCGCAGCTGCTCAAGTAAATCATTGATTGTGTAAAGTTCTCTGCGAAGATTTTTTTCCTGAATGGCGCCGTTCATAATAACAACCCGTGGGCGTCCGCATATCCATTCCCTGGCTTTCATGCTTTTCATTGAAATTAAGGAAACAAAAAACTGGCAAACCACAAGTATTACAATGGGTATAATTCCGTCCATAATGTTTCTGCTGTTTTCGGTTAAAGGAAAGGCCGCGAGTTCGGAAATCATAATGGCAACAGCGAACTCAAAAGGCTGAAGTTCACCTATCTGTCTTTTTCCCATAAGACGCATGGATACAACAACTATGAAATATAGCAGAACTGTTTTCCATATGATGGTGAATGCCATGAAGTTCCTCCGCGAATAAGTTGATAATACTATTTTTGCGCATTCGCAGAGGTACTATTCAATTATGTGACTGTTAAATGCAAATTTTAATAAAAAACTGCTTTCTATTTATATAGCACAACGGGTTAAATCAAGGATGTTTTGCCAGAAGCTCGTCCAGAAGAGGACATTCCTCCCTTAGAAGTGAAAATAGATTTAAATCATGATATCTGCCGTTATGAAAGGTGGCTTTTCGCATGGTTCCCTCATAAGTGAAGCCGCAATATTCGGCAACCTTCCGGCTTCCGGTATTTTCTTTCATAACATTTACCTGCAGCCTGTTAATCGGAAAAGATGCAAACATGTATCCGCAAAACAACATCAGGGCTTCTGTCATGTAACCATTACCGCTGAAAGAAGGATGAAACAGTTCATATCCTACCTCAAATCCTGCCTGGTAATCGAAACCATTAAAAAACAGCAGTTCTCCGAAATAGTGATCCTCATGGTCCATAATTAGCATTCTTCCTTCATTCTTGCTCCATAGACCGGTTTTATAAAACTCCCTTTTAAAATCATTTTCGGACGGAATAATTAAATGCCAGTAAGGACCCTTGTTGTTAATATCACAAACAAGATTATACACAGCGTCAAGATCCTTCTCCCTTATTGTACGCAGCAGTACTTTTTTACCCTTTATCATCATACATGCATAAAACTTTTTTTGGCAATCTGTTTTACGCAAACCTCCTTTTGATTTTTCACGTATATTATATCGCGTTTTCGATGGTTTTTAAATATTACTGCATACATTTTAAAATAAATAGGTTATAATGTTGTTACTGCTCAAGGTATTATTGAGATTAAAAAGCAGCTTTATGTCAGGAGGAAACCGGATGTATTATGTAGGGATTGACCTGGGAGGAACAAAAATAGCCGCCGGAGTTCTTAATGAGAAATGGAAAATTATAAAAAAGGGAAGTGTTCCTACCGGAAACGACAGGCATTATACCGGCATTATAAGGGATATGGCAGCATTGGTGCTTGATTTGCTTAATGATATGGGCCTGAAAGTAAAAGAAGTAAAAAGTATCGGAGTAGGAAGCCCGGGAAGCTGTGACCGGAAGAACGGTATATTGTTGTATACAAATAACATCAATTTTAATGACGTGCCAATGTGTAAGGAAATACAGAAATACATACAGCTTCCGATTTATCTGGAGAATGACGCGAACTGTGCGGCCCTTGCGGAAAGTATGATCGGCGCTGCCCGGGATGTTGCCGATTCTGTTACGGTGACGCTGGGAACCGGTGTCGGCGGAGGCATTATTATGAATAATCATATTGTTAGCGGGTTTAACGGAATAGGCGGGGAAATCGGGCATACCGTAATACAAATGGGAGGCGAGGGCTGCACCTGCGGAAGAAAAGGATGCTGGGAAGCATATGCTTCCGCAACCGGGCTAATCAGGCAGACCCGTCAGGCAGCTGTAAGGTATCCGAATTCTGCTGTCAACCGCCTGGTAAATGGCGATTTGAATCGTATTGATGCCAAGACAGCCTTTGATGCGATGCGTGAAGGTGATGAGGCGGGAACAATGGTAGTGGATCAATATATAAGATATGTAGCCGAAGGCATAGCCAATATAATAAATATCTTCCAGCCTGCGAAAGTGGTCATTGGAGGAGGAATAAGCAAGGAAGGGGAAACCCTTTTAAAACCGCTCAGGGAGATTGTATCTAAAAGTACTTATTATGGATTTGGGGAAATTCCCCAAACGCAAATAGTAAAGGCTGAGATGGGTAATGACGCAGGGATTGTTGGAGCAGCAGGGCTGGGAGAGTTTTGACTTTATCAAATTTCTGAGACACCCACTTCTATAAGTCGGGGTTCTTTGTTAACGGGACGAGGCTTGTGGTGTGTTCCGGTGGGTACGCACCTTTGTTCCCGCTTCGGTGGGGGTAGAGTCCTCCACCGAAGTTCCGATGTTCAGCTTTAGCTGAACGAGTTCACTCGTACGATTTGCCAGGGAGTATGAATTTGTGTTTTAGTCGGATTAAACTGATAATAGAATATTTAGGTACCGGGTATCACGGATGGCAGGTTCAGGATAATGCTCAAACCGTACAGGCTGAGATGGAAAAAGCGGTACATCGGATAACCGGGGAAGAAGTCCGTGTTACAGGGGCAGGGCGTACCGACGCGGGTGTCCATGCGCTGGGTCAGGTTGCTCATTTTGATACCCATTCAAAGATTCCGGCGGAAAAGTTTCAGGACGCGCTTAATGCTGTCCTTCCCGCAGATGTGGCAGTGCTCTCTTCCGGGAAGGCGGAGTCCGGGTTCCACGCAAGATTTTCATCGGTTAGCAAAACTTATGAATACAGGATACTGAACCAAAGGCCAAGATCTCCTGTTATGGAAAACAGAGCATGGCATATACGGGATAAACTGAATATAAGCAAGATGTGTCAGGCTGCGGATTGTTTCCTCGGAGAGCATGATTTTTCCGCCTTTTGCTCCAGTGGAAGCAGCGTTTCAACCTATGAGCGTTCAATTTATATTTCCAAATGGATCGAGGAAAGAGATTGCCTCGTTTACCGGGTTAAGGGGAATGGTTTTTTATATAATATGGTAAGGATTATGACGGGAACCATGGTTGAAATTGGTCTCGAAAAGAGGTTTCCGGATAGTATTCTCGCACTGTTGGATGGAAAAGACAGAAATCAATCCGGAATGACAGCCCCTGCCCACGGTTTGTATCTTGTTACCGTTCATTACTGAGGAAGCAGGGAGAAGGTTCGATTTTTGCTTCCTCCCTTGCCCCGCCTCAATAGATAGTATGCTGTTTATGGCATGCAGCCACGAATTAGTTAAGTGTATTTTAACCCGATGGACTAAAATACGTGGCGGCGGATACCGATTTCCAAATAAGGCGGTGAGCATATAACTCACTGCGTGATAAGATTCTTGTTGCGGTGTGAAGCAATTGCTTCCATTGTTATAACACAGGCAGGAGGAGATTAAATTGAAACTGAGAGCTAAAATTATAAAAGGGTCGACAATTATAAAGGAAGAAGAATCCTCCTTCAGCGGACAGGGGAAATTTCAACAGCAACTGGAACAATGCTTTGTCGTTCTGTGTAAAAGGATGGATATTTCCGTACCGATGTGGCTCAGGAAAAACACACGGGAGTTTGTACGTTATAAACGTACGTCATTCCAGTCTGATCAGTTCATAGAACCTGTAGGATTTGATCGCTTTGAAATAAGGCTTTTTGAAGAGTGAAAAGCATCAGAACCACCCGCTGCGTTTATTTTCAGTAATACCTTTTTATTAATAACAGAAAAGCTAGGAGTGCGCTCGGAAAGTCGGGTATGCAGATTTTCGATTCAGTTTTTCGCGCAAATTCTGCAAAAAAACGGCGAATATCTGGATATTTAACGCTTTTTTTGCAGGAGAATGCGCAGAAAAATGGACGGAAAGATGCGTGCGTGACTTTTCGAGCGGACTCCCAGTGTACTTTTAAAAAAACATTGACTTTAAAATACAGGTATGATAAAATCAAAAACTGCATTATCATATTGTGTCCAGGCATACTTCCCTCCGGGAAATAGTCTATGTAACTTTATGAGACCATTATAACACATAAATTTGCAGGGCACAATATAATCTATAGCAGATTTACGCCGGAAAGATAGATTGGGAGAATGATAGCGTTTGAACTATAATGATGTAGTCTTATAACCGCATGATTGAGATTAGGTTCATGAATTGTGATTACGCATTTTCCTAGTCTATTTTTGTTGTTTATGAAAGTGATTTTATCAGACTTTTTAATTTGCATAATATTATATGCAATGAAACCAACATTAAACATATTCTTATCTGTTGCTTCAGGTTTTATGCGGAAAATACTTGACCAAAGAATGGAAACAAATACAATATGAGGTGATAACGGATGATACATCCCGTACAATTGGGTAAAACAACCCGTATGAGTTATTCGAAAATTAATGAAGTACTTGAAATGCCTAATTTAATCGAAATTCAGAAAAACTCCTATGGATGGTTTCTGGAAGAAGGTCTTAAGGAAGTTCTTAAGGATGTTTCCCCTATCAGTGATTATACGGGGAATCTGGTAATGGAATTCATTGATTATTCATTGGACAATAATATTAAATATTCCGTTGAAGAATGCAAAGAACGTGATACTACCTATTCCGCTCCTTTAAAAGTTAAGGTCAGGCTGATAAATAAGGAAACAGGTGAAGTTAAGGAACAGGAAATATTTATGGGAGATTTCCCGCTTATGACTGACACGGGAACCTTTGTAATTAATGGTGCCGAACGTGTTATTGTCAGTCAGCTGGTTCGTTCTCCCGGGATTTACTTTGCCATGGATCGGGATAAGACAGGAAAAAAGCTCTATTCGAATACTGTTATTCCAAACAGGGGGGCATGGCTTGAATATGAAACCGATTCAAACAATGTTGTATCGGTGCGTATCGATCGGACAAGGAAGCTGCCTATCACTGTTTTTTTAAGGGCCCTTGGGTATGGCACCGACGCTAAGCTGTTACAGTTGTTTGGTGAGGATGAGAATCTTCTGGCTACCATCCAGAAGGATAATACAAAAAGTGAGGAAGAAGGGCTTTTGGAAGTATACAAACGTCTTCGTCCCGGTGAGCCGCCTACGATTGAAAGTGCAAGCAGCCTTTTATCCAATTTGTTCTTTGATCCGAAACGCTATGATCTGTCCAAGGTAGGACGGTATAAGTTTAATAAAAAGCTGGCATTGGCCGTTAGAATCAGAGGGCAGGTTGCCGCTGAAAATATTGCAGACGGGCAGACCGGTGAAATTCTTATTGAAAAAGGACAGGTTATTTCCGAAGAAATAGCCTGGCAGATTCAAAACTCAGGAATCAATGAAGTTCACATTGATGTAAACGGAAAGGCAATCCATATAATTGGGAACCACACCGTGGATATTCAGCCGTTTATTAATTTCAAAGCCTCTGATACGGGTATTACGGAGAAGGTTCGTTATGATGTGCTTCAGGAGATTTTGAAGGAATATGACAATGACGAGGATATCAAGCTTGCTTTGACGACCAATAAGGATGTGCTTATCCCAAAAAACATTACAATTGAAGATATTGTATCTTCCGTAAATTATATACTGAATCTGGATGACGGTATCGGAACCCTGGATGATATTGACCATTTGGGAAACCGCCGGTTACGTTCGGTTGGGGAATTATTGCAAAATCAATTCCGGATAGGACTTGCCAGAATGGAACGTGTGGTTCGTGAAAGGATGACTATACAGGATATAGACATTGTTACTCCGCAGGCACTTATCAATATTCGCCCCGTAGCTGCTGCCATTAAGGAATTCTTTGGGAGCTCACAGCTTTCGCAGTTTATGGATCAAACAAATCCTCTGGCCGAACTTACACATAAACGCCGCTTAAGTGCATTGGGACCGGGCGGCCTTTCCCGTGAAAGAGCCGGGTTTGAAGTCCGGGATGTTCATCATTCCCATTACGGGCGCATGTGCCCAATTGAAACGCCTGAAGGGCCTAATATAGGGTTAATAGGGTCTCTTTCAACATATGGCCGTATTAATGAATATGGTTTTATAGAAGCTCCCTATCGAAGGGTGGATAAGGCGACTAAGAGAGTTACTGATGAAGTTGTATACATGACTGCCGATGAAGAAGACGGTTATATCGTTGCTGAAGCGAATGAACCACTGAACAGTGAAGGACACTTTCTGAGGAAACGCGTTGGATGTCGGTTCCATGAAGAAATTCTTGAAGTGGACGCCGAGAGAGTCGATTATATGGATGTTTCACCGAAGCAGTTGGTTTCCGTGGCTACGGCTATGATTCCGTTTTTGGAAAATGATGACGCAAACCGTGCGTTAATGGGTTCCAATATGCAGCGCCAGGCTGTTCCATTAATCCGTCCCGAAACACCAATTATCGGGACAGGGATAGAATACAAGGCCGCAAAGGATTCAGGCGTTGTTATACTTTGTAAGAACAGCGGTGCAGTTGAAAGGGTTACTGCCGGTGATATTGTCATACGGCAGAATAACGGCAAAAAAGACCATTATAAGCTTTTAAAATATAAGCGGTCAAATCAGGGAACCTGTATCAATCAGCGTCCTATAATAAAAAAAGGTGATAAGGTGAACGCTGGTGATGTTATTGCCGATGGGCCATCAACCGATCAGGGAGAAATTGCCCTCGGGAAAAATGTCCTGATTGGCTTTATGACATGGGAAGGATATAACTATGAGGATGCAATCCTGATTAGTGAAGAACTGGTTCGGGATGATGTATACACTTCGATTCATATTGAGGAATATGAATCGGAATCCCGTGATACCAAGCTGGGCCCTGAAGAAATAACACGGGATATTCCCAATGTAAGTGAGGATTCATTGAAGGATCTTGACGAACGCGGAATTATACGAATCGGCGCAGAAGTACGTGCAGGGGATGTTTTGGTTGGAAAGGTAACACCGAAAGGAGAAACTGAACTGACTGCAGAAGAGCGTTTGCTGCGTGCTATATTCGGGGAAAAAGCAAGGGAAGTCAGGGATACCTCATTAAGAATTCCCCACGGCGAATCGGGAATTGTTGTTGATGTCAGAGTATTCACCCGTGAAAACGGAGATGAACTTCCTCCGGGCGTTAATCAATTGGTTCGTGTTTATGTTGCCCAGAAAAGGAAGATTTCCGTCGGAGATAAAATGGCGGGGCGGCATGGAAACAAGGGTGTTATTTCCCGTATTCTTCCTATAGAAGATATGCCATTCATGCCAGACGGAACTCCCCTTCAGATTGTTTTGAACCCGCTGGGGGTACCCTCTCGTATGAATATCGGTCAGGTACTTGAAGTACATCTCGGATATGCCGCAAAAGTATTGGGATGGAAAATAGCAACACCTGTTTTTGACGGAGCAAATGAGGGAGATATTATATCCACTTTAATCCAGGCCGGCCTGGAGGAAGATGGAAAAACCGTGCTTTATGACGGTCGTACCGGTGAGCCCTTTGATAATCGTGTGACCGTTGGTTATATGTATTATCTTAAATTGGCTCATCTTGTTGATGATAAAATTCATGCCCGTTCCACAGGTCCGTATTCTCTGGTTACACAGCAGCCATTAGGCGGAAAGGCTCAATTCGGCGGCCAGCGTTTTGGAGAGATGGAGGTTTGGGCTTTGGAAGCTTATGGAGCCGCGTTCACCCTTCAGGAAATCCTTACGGTAAAATCCGATGATGTAGTAGGCCGTGTAAAAACCTACGAAGCTATTGTTAAGGGGGAAAATGTGCCGGAACCAGGTATTCCCGAATCCTTCAAGGTATTGATGAAGGAGCTCCAGAGCCTTGCGCTGGATGTCAAGGTATTCAGTGATGAAAGGCAGGAAATTGAAATTAAGGAATCTGTTGAAGATGACCTCGAAGAACTGGATGTAAATATTGAAGGCCGTGAAGATGAAGTATTTGTAGTAACAGAAGAAAACATAGATGAATCCGGTGAATTTGTCGATGATGAGTTTACGGTTGATATGGAACTTGACAATCTTGATAACGCGGATGAGTTGGATGAGGATTCTGTGGATGATTTGTTTGCAGCCGATGATGATGACGATTTGCTGGACGATGATGACATATAGGAGGAACAGAACGTGTTTGAATTGAATAATTTTGATGCAATACGGATTGGATTGGCTTCTCCCGAAAAAATTCGCGAATGGTCCAGAGGGGAAGTAAAAAAACCTGAAACAATCAACTATAGAACATTAAAGCCTGAACGTGACGGTTTATTCTGCGAAAGGATTTTCGGGCCTACACGTGACTGGGAATGCCATTGTGGTAAGTACAAACGCATACGCTATAAAGGTATTGTTTGTGATCGCTGCGGTGTGGAAGTTACCCGGTCAAAAGTTCGCCGTGAAAGAATGGGGCATATTGAACTGGCGGCTCCGGTTTCACACATTTGGTATTTCAAAGGGATTCCCAGCCGTATGGGGCTTTTGCTGGATATGTCTCCCCGTGCGCTGGAGAAGGTGTTGTACTTTGCCTCCTATGTGGTAATTGATCCGGGCCAGACTCCCCTTTCAAAAAAGCAGATTTTAAATGAAAAGGAATTCAGGGACAGTATTGAGAAATTCGGGAATAATTTTAGGGCGGGTATGGGCGCCGAATCCATTAAGGAGTTGTTAATAGAAATTGATATGGATGCCCTCGCGAAAGAACTTCGCAGTGAACTGGAGGACACCAGCGGCCAGAAGAAAATTCGTGCCATTAAAAGGCTTGAAGTTGCAGAGGCTTTTCGTTCTTCCGGAAACAAGCCCGAATGGATGGTTCTGGACGTAGTGCCTGTTATTCCTCCTGAACTGCGCCCGATGGTTCAGCTTGATGGCGGGCGTTTCGCCACTTCAGACTTAAATGATCTGTACCGCCGTGTAATCAACAGGAATAACCGCCTGAAAAGGCTTTTAGACCTTGGCGCCCCCGAGATTATTGTTCGCAACGAGAAAAGAATGCTTCAGGAGTCTGTGGATGCATTAATAGATAACGGACGTCGGGGACGCCCCGTTACGGGTCCGGGGAATCGTCCGCTGAAATCACTTTCGGATATGTTGAAAGGAAAGCAGGGCCGTTTCCGTCAGAACCTTCTCGGAAAACGTGTTGACTATTCAGGCCGTTCGGTTATTGTTGTAGGGCCTGACCTCAAATTATTCCAATGCGGACTGCCGAAGGAAATGGCACTTGAGCTGTTCAAGCCTTTTGTCATGAAAAGGCTGGTGGAAAAAGGCCTTGCCCATAATATAAAAAGCGCGAAAAGAATGGTTGAACGGGTTCGTAATGAAGTATGGGACGTTCTTGAGGAAGTAATAAAGGAACACCCTGTGCTCCTGAACCGTGCGCCTACACTTCACCGTTTGGGAATTCAAGCTTTTGAACCGGTTCTGGTGGAAGGCCGTGCCTTAAAACTTCATCCGCTGGTTTGTACCGCATACAATGCCGATTTTGACGGCGACCAGATGGCGGTTCATGTACCTTTGTCGGCGGAAGCACAGGCTGAAGCAAGGTTTTTAATGCTTTCAGCCAACAACCTGTTAAAGCCTCAGGACGGAAAGCCTGTTACCGTACCAACGCAGGATATGGTTCTCGGAAGCTATTACCTTACCGTGGAAAAGGAAAATGCCCTGGGTGAAGGCAAGATATTTGCAATGCCTGAAGAAGCAATGATGGCTTACGATAATGGCTATCTGTCATTACATGCCCGTATAAAGGTCAGGGTTACAAAAAATGTCGGTGGTGTAAGGAAAACAAAATTAATTGAAACTACCGTTGGGAAGTTGATTTTCAATCAGGCAGTCCCTCAAAATCTCGGTTTTGTTGAAAGGGATACTCCCGATGGCATATTCAATCCGGAAGTGGATTTTCTTGTTGGAAGAAAAGAGCTGGCAAGAATCATTGAGCGTTGTATTAAGGTAAATGGGGCTCATAAGACCGCGCTGGTTCTTGATGACATAAAGAACCTCGGGTTCAGATATTCTACAAAAGGAGCTGTTACCATTGGTATTTCCGATATGATTATACCGGAAATCAAACAAAAATATCTGGAAGAAACCGATAAGAAAGTTGAAATGATTACAAAACAATACAGACGTGGAATGATTACCGAGGATGAAAGGAAAAACGCAGTTGTCAACGCATGGAACAAGACAACTGAAGATGTTAAAAATGCGTTGATTGCAAGTATGGATAAGTTTAATCCGGTGTACATGATGTCAAATTCAGGAGCCCGCGGTAATGTAAACCAAATCAGGCAGCTTGCCGGAATGCGTGGGCTTATGGCAGACACCTCCGGTGAAACCATAGAGATTCCAATCCGTTCCAATTTCCGTGAAGGCCTTAACGTTCTGGAATATTTCATATCCACTCATGGAGCCAGAAAAGGCTTGGCTGATACCGCTCTTAGAACTGCCGATTCAGGATACCTAACCCGCCGTCTCGTAGACGTCAGTCAGGATGTGATTGTGCGGGAGATCGACTGTGAAACGGATGAGGGAATTACTGTTTTTGATATTGTATCAAGCGGAGAAAAAATTGAAGGACTTGAAGAGCGACTTACAGGACGTTATGCTGCTGAAGATATCATTCATCCCGGAACAAATGAAGTTATTGTAAAACACCACCAGTTGATAGATGAAAAATTGGCGGATAAGATTATTGAAGCGGGTATAAAGAAAGCGAAGATACGCTCCGTTTTAACCTGCAGGGCAAAAACCGGTGTTTGTGCCAAATGTTACGGACTGAACCTTGCAACAGGGGAGGAATGTAATGTAGGCGAAGCAGTCGGTATTATTGCGGCTCAGTCGATAGGAGAACCCGGTACTCAGTTAACCATGCGTACATTCCATACCGGTGGTGTTGCCGGAGATGATATCACACAGGGTCTTCCCCGTGTGGAGGAATTATTCGAGGCAAGAAAACCAAAAGGGCTTGCTATCATTTCGGAAATTAACGGAACGGTAGCCTTAAAGGAAACCAAGAAAAAGCGGGAGGTTGCGGTGACAAATGAATCAGGTGAAAGTCACACGTACCTTATCCCATATGGCTCAAGGCTTAAGGTATCCGATGGAGATATTCTGGAAGCAGGGGATGAACTTACCGAGGGTTCTGTAAACCCTCACGATATCCTAAAGATAAAGGGAATCCACCCAGTACAGTCATATCTTCTTCGTGAAGTACAAAAGGTGTATCGTCTGCAGGGTGTTGATATTAATGATAAGCATATTGAGGTCATCGTACGCCAGATGCTGAGAAAGGTGAAGGTGGATGAGGCGGGAGATACCAGCCTTCTGCCCGGCAGCCTGGTTGATATGTTTGAATATGAAAAGGAAAACGAAAAGTCGGAGAAAAGCGGACTTCGCGAAGCCGAAGGAAAACGTACCCTTCTGGGGATTACAAAGGCATCATTGGCTACGGATTCGTTCCTGTCGGCGGCATCGTTCCAGGAAACGACAAGGGTTCTTACCGAAGCGGCTATAAAAGGTAAGATTGATCCGTTACTTGGTTTGAAGGAAAATGTAATTATCGGCAAGCTTATTCCGGCAGGTACCGGAATGAACATTTACCGGGATATAGAACTGGAATCCGGGGCACAGCAACCCAACGCGGCAGAAGAATTATATCTGGAGAAACTATAAAAAAAGCGGCTCTGCCGCTTTTTTTTGTTTGAAAATTGCTCCTTGTTGACAGACCGAAAGCATACGGATTGAAGCATGTACCGCCGCCTGATTACAAGTACAATAAGCAAAAAAGCTTAAACTCAGCCGGATTTGGTAGGGCAAAAATTAATTAATACAATATGTACATATAGAACATAATGTGCTATAATAGTATTATTCTATTATGGAGGTGTCTTATGTTTTATATTGATATAAAAAACATTAATGAAACCAGATCAAACTTTCCTTCTATTTTTTCAGAGGCTTTGAACTCAAAGCTCTTTATTTGTAAAAATGGAAAAACCCAGAATGAGCAAACTGTTTCTATTATCAGTACAGAAGTTCTGGAAGAGATTCTGAATAAATACTCCTTTAGCCCTATATATCGTTATGATGAAGAAACATCCCTTTATGAAATCCGATTGGATGAAATAGGGCAATTCTCATATGCTGAAACCAGGGAAAAGGCAGAGGAAGAATTACTTGATTTAGTTCTGCAGCATGTTGATCATTATATGACAAAAACAGATTTGTTTAGAAGAATGGAAGGATACAAGGAGCAATATCCATATATTTTAAAAATAGCGTATTGTAAAGATCAAGACAGTATTAAGGAATTAATTTTTAATAAAAGGTAACGCTTGATATTTAAAAAAATAGATTATGATATTTATTACAAAGCACCATAGTTATTTATATTAGAAAAAAAGCAGGAAGGTGACTTAATTGCCTGGTTTTAGCTTTAAAGAACTCGAAATAGTATGCCGTCGTTTAGGATTGTTAAGGCGGGAAACGGTAAAAGGAATAATTTGGGAAGGTTTTGATATCAACGGCAATTATTTATATATATCAGTACATATGCATGCAAAAGGAAGAGATATACCAAAAGGGACATTGAATCAGATAATAAAAAGATTGAGGTTTAAAAATGAGCATGACTTTCTTGACTTTATAAATGATAAAAAAAGGCGTAGATAGTACAAATCTTACCTAAAAGGATTTAAATTATCTGTTATCATATGGCGAATATTAACAGAACCCATGTCTCGTTTTTCAGGCTGTTTTTCCGCTTTTCTTTACAAAATAAGAACAGGCTTTTTTCAGGCTGCCATCGCATTTTCGAACCGAAAACAAACTGCAGACTCCATAACTGCTGTTTTGAGATTCCGGAGTGAAAGTGAAATATGTACAGTCTGAGCAGCGGTAATCCAGTTGCCTTTGAAGCGTAATCGGCTCAAAAGCTATAAAACCGGAACAACAGTAGTCAGAAGACACGATTCCTTTATCACGGCATAATATCTCGCTGCCGATACCTACGGGCACTCCTTTGATACAGTTTTCACAACATTTTATAATCAAATTGTTCTTGTTCATTATACCCCCGGTTACAGAATAGGTTTTTCCGGTGTTTATACAATAGTTTGGTTAGATTATCCACCGGCTTAATCATTTTTATTATAACACAGGAAGTACAGTGGAGCAGTGTCTGGGAAATAGACCGGGTTTTGGCGTATTAGGGCCTGGGGTGACAAAACCGTTGAAAGGGTAGTATTTTGAAATCTGATGTGAAGTTTAAATTATATTCGTTGTTATAGATATTTTTCTACATTTCCAGTAAAATAAGATTGGCGGTATCAAAACAGAAAAAAAATAAATTGCTTCCGCTGTTTGTAACAGTGAGGTTTTATGCCAAAAATTTTTAATTCCTTTCAATTGAAACTTATTGCCATAACAATCATGTTGATTGATCATACAGGTGCGGTCATATTCCCTGACATTATATTTTTCCGTATAGTTGGGCGGATTGCATTTCCCCTGTTCGCGTTTTTTATTGTGGAAGGGTTCCGGCACACAAGCTCTCTAGGGCGTTATCTCACGCGGCTTGCTGTTTGCGCGGTCCTGTTTCAATTGCCTGACTGGATTACCGAATCCGATTATATGCTGGAAATATTCAAATCCTGGGGCTGGCATTCGGTACCAGATATAGAATATGTATTAAACATATTCGCCACATTGTTTTTAGGTCTTTTGGCCGTAACGCTTTTTGAGAAATTTAAAAAAATAAATATTGTATTCTCATGGCTGGCCGCAGCAGGTATTGCGGTTATTGCCGAAGTTATCGGCGCGGATTACGGTATTTACGGTGTTTTTTATATTGTAATGTTTTATCTTGCCGGAGAAGGCATTAATAAAATCGCAGCCGGAGCGGTTATTCTTCATATTGCATATGTTTTTTATAAGATGGCGGATTTTTTTATTTCAGCAGGTTCCTTTCCGAATCTGATCCAGTTATATTCCCTTTTTGCAATAGGGTTAATCGCTCTGTATAACCGGGAACAGGGCAGAAAAATGAAGTATTTTTTTTATTTATTCTATCCTGTTCACATGATCATACTATATATTATTGACTGGATGTTGATTTGACGCTGGAGGAGGCCGCTTAGCAGCATAAAATGAGTTCCTGCGGTTCATCATTTGCTTTGTGATGCAATTGCAAACAATTGCTTCCGTTGTTATAAGAACCTTATTGCTTCGCAATAAGAACCTTGTAACGGAGTGATGCAATTGCAAACAATCGCTTCCGTTGTTATAATTAGAGCAATAAACCCTGCGGTTATATGAGGTTATGAATGGAAAGAATAAAGATTTACCGGGTCCGGTATATTCCAATGGAAGAGGTGGATATATCCGCTGACGAAGTTCTTTATCTGGATGATGATATGATGATCACCCGGTGGGACCCCATACATCCCGGAAAAGATTTTGCCAAAGGATACTCATGCACGTTTCTGAAAAGGGGATACAAAATAAGTAAGGTAATGAATAAAGCAAGGGAATTAAAATATTGGTATTGCGATATCGTTCAAATAGAAATAAGAAATAATGTGTATCGCCTTATTGATTTACTGCTTGATGTAAAAATAATACCGGACGGTCAGGTTATCGTCATGGATATGGATGAGCTTGCCTATGCGATTGAAAATCGACTGATAACCCTTGAACAGGCAAATCAGTCTTTAAAGCAGTGTGATTGTTTATTGAAGAAAATTTATTCAGGGGAAATAATAAATGAGGTGGAAGATTTATTCCGCCATTATTGTGAGCAGGTGGAACTATGAGCCACGGAAGCGAAGAATATAGATTAGCCAGAAGGCTGGCTCTCAGGGAGTATTCAGGTTATATATCCCAGGGACGGAGCGGGTATCTTCCATTTTTGGATGGAATTCTTAAGAATATTGAAATTGTTTCCGAGGTTGATTTGGGAACAGTAGAAATTCCAATTAAAAAAGTTAAAGGTACATATACATATATGCGAAGTATTTCCTTTGCGCGTAATTTTATGCCATTGATGGAAGATGATACCGAGTTCGCCAGCAAGTGGACATCGGTTTATCTTGCGCAAATCAATGAGGGGCTGCGGGATCCGATAAAGGTATACGAATACCTGAACTGGTTTTATGTAATTGAAGGAAACAAGCGTGTCAGTGTTTTAAAGTATCTGGATGTCTATACTTACAACGCCAATATTATTCGGATGATACCGAAGTATGACGAGCAGAACAGGGACATTCGTCTTTACTACGCTTTTTTAAAATTTTATAAGAATACCGGGATTAACAGAATATGGTTTTCGGAGGAAAAAAGCTTTGACGAGTTATGGAAGCTCATACGGCATTATGAGCCGGCCAACCCATTAATGGGCGGAAAGGAACGGTTTAAATATTTTACAAGCGCGGTATACGGGGTTTTCAGAAAGGTCTATCACGATTTGGGTGGTCAAAGGCTTCCTATTACCACAGGAGATGCGTTTTTGGATTATATCAAGCTGAATGGCGTACCGGATCAGTATTATGATGATGAATTAAGACCGTCGATGAAAAGATTCATTGTGGAACTGGAGTATTATAAACAAAATACGGATATTGAGGTTCATACCGAACCTGATTTAAAGGCTGAAGGCAGTATTTTTAACCGTCTTACCAATATTATACGGCATGAGGACCGAATAAAGGTAGGTTTTGCCTTAGCCAAGGATACCAAAACCTCAAGCTGGTCCTATTCCCATGAATTGGGCAGAATGCATCTGGAAAGGGTTATGAAGGATCAGGTTCAGACTGTTTTTGCAGATAATGTTCCCGAATCAGTTGACGCGTACGATGGACTGAATGAACTGGTTGAGAAAGGATGTCAGGTCATTTTTTCAACAAGTCCGGTTATGATTAATGCTACACTAAAAATAGCCATGAATTATCCCAATATTATATTTCTGAATTGCTCGGGTTTATATTCTTTCAAGCATGTACATACTTATTTTGGCCGGATTCATGAACCGCGTTTTTTGTCCGGAATTGTTGCGGGAACGCTTACCAAAACCGACAGGGTCGGATATATCGCAACCTGTGCTATGGCCGAAGTTGTAAGCGGTATCAATGCTTTTGCTCTGGGAGCTAAGATGGTCAATCCCCGGGTTCAGGTTTTTTTGGAATGGATGGGCGAATGGGATAACGAAGATAGTTCCGGGAAAGCCGGTATTCGTCTGGCAAAGCAGGGAGTGGATATTATATCTCACCATAATACTCTTGCAAACCGGAAATTTTCAAGGGAGTATGGCGTATATACGTTTTTGTATGATGAGGGGGAAGAAACCATAACGCCTGATAATTATCTTGCGGTACCTGTCTGGAACTGGGGGGTTTTTTACGAGAAAATTGTTCGAAGCATTATAGGCGGAGGGATTAGACCTTCAGGAGACCTTATGTCCTCAGGCAGGAAACAGATACGTAATTATTGGTGGGGAATGGACTCCGGGATCCTGGACTTTTTCTACTCAAAAAAAATTATACCCCGAGAAACACAAAAATTACTGGAACTTGCCAGGGACGCAATTATACACAGAAAGTACCGTATATTTTCAGGCCCCTTATATGATCAAAAAGGGGAATTACGATTATCGAAAGGAAAGGTTGCAACCCGGGAGGAGATTCTCCTGATGGATTGGCTTCTGGACTTTGTTCAAGGTGAAATTCCGGAGAATACGGGTTATAGTTATCTTATGGATCTTTCCACCGGGAAAACAACATGATGTAATATCAAACATCCAACAGGTAGTAATTGTATGCATTTACAATAGTGGTCATTTTATAGGTTTTCATGCGTTCCTGCCGTGTATAGTCCATATGCACATGGCCGTGCAGTAAATACTTTGGTTCATACTTGTCCATCAGGTAAAGAAAACCATGAAACCCCGTATGGCACAGGTCTTTTCCGTCTCCCATTCCATAAGGCGGAGCATGGGTTACCAGTATATCAAACCCTTTGTTTTTACGTATTTGATGTTTTATTTTACGATAGCGTATATCCATTTCCTTATCGGTGTACTGATGCGGACGGCCACTATATTTCATACTGCCGCCAAGTCCTAAAAATCTAAGTCCTTTATAGTTAACAATCTTATCCTCAATACAGTCACACCCTTCGGGAGGATGATGCAGATAGGTGGTATCATGATTTCCATGTACATAAAAAAGAGGGACATGGATCATGGTAACCAGAAAAGAGAGGTAGCTGGACTGTAAATCCCCACAGGATATAATCAGGTCAATATCCTTAAACCTCTCAGGATCAAAATAATCCCAGATAAAATCATTCTCTTTGTCCGCCACCAACAGTATCTTCATTGTTCCGCTCCTTATTCCGAATAATACCCCTCTTATTATCACTACAGACATTTTAGCAGAATAAACTTGCGGATTCAATTTTGTATATGAAAAAAATTTATCTGCTATTATACAAGACTAAATAGGAGATAAACTCTTAAATTCTGCCTTTGATCGTTTGAAAGCAGAAATGAGGTTAAAAGTGGAATTTCTTTTGGAGATATACCCTGAATTCATCATTGATTTGTACAAAAAACAAAAAAATTGAGGCCGGAACGCAGACTCCTGCGACAATTAGTGACCAGAACAAAGAAAATTGCCTGAACACAAAGCGGTTTATAATAAATTCGGAACCTATGCAGAAAAGGCTTAAAGATAAAAAGATTAAGCCGAAAAGCCCCATACCCTTGAAGAATTTAAAACGGGACAAAACAAACACGGTCAATACAAAGAGAAAGAGTATGGTCAGTATCGGCAAAGCAAGTTCAAAGAACCACATGGATTTTGTAACCTGTTCTATAAGATATAAATAAACAGCCGTGCTGATATATCCGATTAATACCGAATAGATTTTTTTATTCCTGCCGAAAAGAAAACCCAACAGAAAGAAAACCCAAATAAGAAGCAGGGAGGAAACCGGATACACCGACCATTGAAAATATCCGCCGGAATATATGTCCAGAGAGATTAAAAAGAAAACAATCGAATAAATATCAATGGTAATAACTTTAATAAAGCTGTATCGCCTCATTAATGCGGGATAAGCCATCAGAATCCAGATTAGAAAGAGGGAAGCAGCGGGATAAAAAGACCATGACAAACCTCCGTTACTGCGAATATCAACCATCAGGCATACAATAATAGGTATTATCAGGACAAAGGTCATCAAGTATACAAAAGCTTTAGTGGGAACCAGATTAACGTGTCTCCTTTTATTCCTTTGAACACGGTTAGGATATCGTTTATGAAATTCTTCTTCCAGATCATCAGGAAAATAAACCGGGGTGCTGCACAATGGACAGACTGACAGATCCCTGGCCAGTTCAACGCCGCATTTTACACAATATGCCATAATTATTACCTCCTGAATCCGTGATCTACTAACGTATAATGCAATTAACCCTGTTGCATTCTCGTT
>CAZSVI010000005.1:24580-52366 GCA_964610205.1 uncultured Oscillospiraceae bacterium | reverse complement strand
CAATGCTATATTTGGCGACGGTACTATTTACCAGTTTAATGGAAATGTAAGGAACTTCGGATTGATTGACAACCTACCGGATGGATGCTGTGTAGAAGTACCTGCCCTCGCATCCAGACGTGGATTTAATCCAATGCGTTTAGGCTCTCTGCCGGCTCAACTGGCAATACTTACAAATATTAATGCTCGGTGTGAGGAGCTTGCGGTAGAAGGCTCTCTCGCAGGAGATCCCAAGATGATATTTTATGCTATATGCAATGATCCATTGACATCTGCAGTTCTGAGCCTGGCTGAGATCAAGTCTATGGTAGATGAAATGTTTGAAGCAAGCAAGGATTATCTGCCACAATTTAAATATATCAAATAAAGCTTTGAACAAGGGAAAGTGGTTTTTTATGATTACTAACCCATACAACATACAAGGTAGCTGGTATAAAGGAAATCTGCATACCCATACGTCAAATAGCTGCTGTGGTCATTATTCTGTGGAGAAGGTTATAGAAATCTATACATCATATCAAATGGAGTATGATTTTCTGGCTATTACAGATCATCATTACCTGACCAGGCTATCAGATTATATGGATGATGATAGGATCATTCTGTTCCAAGGGGTTGAATTTAAAAAAAGCAAGTATCAAACTTTAGGAATTAATATTTCTGTATATAGGGATAAAAAGAATGATAGTGAATCCAATATCCAGGAGCTTTTTGATGATATTAATGCACAAAAAGGATTCAATGTAATTTGTCACCCTCATATTTATCAAGATGATTATTGGCCGGTGGAGATGCTGCAAAATTTGACGGGATACTTCGCAATAGAGGTATTTAATAACAATGTAAAGGCTAATAATGCCGGTCGTGCAGTAGCAACGGATGTTTGGGATTACCTGCTGAGCAACGGGAAAAAAGTAGCTGGCCTTGCAAATGACGATATGCATGTTTTTCACCGGGCCGGTACTGCATTCAATATGGTATTAGCGGAGGAGCGGAGCAGGAAGTGTATAATTGACAGCTTATTTAATCACAGATTTTATGCTTCAACAGGAGTAACAATTAATACAATTGAGGTGTCGGATAGGATCATCCGGATTGGGACAAAACTTTCTGTAACCTTCCGATTTATTGGAAAGGGTCCTGTGCTTTTAAATGAACAAACCGGATCTATGGCTGAGTATAAATGTACTGGAAATGAATCCTATATTCGTGTGGAGTTGATTAGGGAAGATGGTGCTATGGCCTGGACGCAGCCTTTTTATATCATGGACAGGTTCAGATATAGGAATCGGGGAAATATTTATGGATATTGACTGCCGTTTCAGACATGTTGAGAAAAAAAGATAGAACACAAATTCCAAGTAACGTTTTTAGGAAGGATCATCTGTTTAAGCAGCCTGAATCCTTCCCTGGAACAGAGTATTCGAAATAGATTTCAATCTGGATAAGGGGGAATATTTGAATGGATAAGAAACGCATCCAGGACTTATATGATTTTTACAGAAAGCAGCTGCTTGAGCAATGTATGCCGTTCTGGCTGGAAAACTCCATTGATTCAGGTTTTGGAGGTTATCTTACCTGCCTTGACAGGGAAGGCAGTGTGTATAATACCGATAAATCCGTCTGGTTTCAGGGTAGGGGTGTCTGGATATACTCGAAATTGTATAATGAGCTGGAACCAAATCCTGTATGGCTGAACGCTGCAGCAACCGGATTTGATTTTCTGCTGAAACACTGTTTCGATAAGGATGGACGGCTGTTTTTCCAGGTTACACAGGATGGAAAGCCCCTTAGAAGAAGAAGATACTTCTACAGTGAAGCCTTCGCCATAGCGGCTTGCACGGAGTTTTACAAGGCGACGGGGGATAGGGAGGCGCTAAGCAGGGCGATGCAAACCTATGATATTGTCATGGACATTTATAAAAACCCACAAAGAATGGAACCGAAGGTTATACCCGAAACAAGGATAACCAGGGCGCTGGCCGTTCCCATGATTCTTCTGGTTACAACCCAGATTTTAAGGGAAGCCGAATACAGGCCTGTGTATGATAAGATTGCCGAGGAGCTTGTACACACAATCCTTCACGTTTTCCTGAAACCTGATGAAAGGGCCCTTTTCGAAACAGTCGGCCCAAATGGTGAAAGGCTGAATTCACCGCAGGGAAGGTGCATAAACCCCGGCCATGCCATTGAAACTGCCTGGTTTTTAATACAAGAGGGATTATACCTGAAAAACAATGATATCATTCATACTGCGCTTAATATTATAAAATGGTCTTTGGATATCGGTTGGGACAAGGAATACGGCGGGCTGTTGTCTTTTGTTGATATTGAAGGCAAGCCCGCAGAGCAGCTTGAATGGAATATGAAAATGTGGTGGCCCCATACGGAGGCCCTGTATGCATTACTGTTGGCCTATGACATAACACGGGATCCATATTTCGAAACATGGTATGACAAAGTACATGAATGGACTTTCAGCTATTTCCCGGACAAAGAATATAAAGAATGGTACGGATATCTTCACAGGGACGGTTCAGTAGCCAATACCCTTAAGGGTTCCATGTGGAAAGGACCTTTCCACATACCGCGTGCTTTGCTGCTTTGCATGAAATTACTTGAAAAAATCAGATAAAACGGGGGACGGTTCTTTGTTTTGACATCACCCCTGCAAGATGTTAACATCTTGCAGGGGTGATATTTATGCCAAAAGTAGCAAGAAAGAGAAGTGAAAGCAGAATATACCATGTAAGAAAGTTTATTATTGAGTTGGCATCAATACAGAACCAACTGCCGGAAAAACAAAAAGAGAGTTGCGTTATATAAAGGAGGTGAATGGGAGTTCGCTGAGATAATTATCCAGATTAACAGGAGTTACTGTAAATAAGATATTCAGAGCGTAGAACAAAGAACCGTAAATCAATTTATTCTACTGGAGGTGCGATTGTAATCTTGATAGTTGGAATCATTGACGTTATGGACACAGGGGGGACGTCTGACACAGGGAGACGGTTCTTCTGTGTTACCGTCACCCTTCACATATCATACATATCAAAAAAAGAGAGAACCACCGCTCCGAAAGGGAATATTACAACAAAGATAAACGTAATCGACAAATAAAACATTGGTACATATTTTATTATAAAATAAACCCCGCATCAGTAAATGTGTTATCAAACCAGAAATCAAGTGTGACAACACCTAATCAATCAGTTCTAATTCTCTGGCGCGAAGGATTGCATCCATTGCATTGTTTACTTCCAGTTTTTGATAGGCTATCTTAGTATGGGATCTGATGGTATTGATGGTAAGTCCGGTCAATTTTACGATTTCGGCGTTTTTATAACCCTTGGCCAACAGCTCCAATACATTTTTCTGCCGTTTGGAAAGCTTAACGGGTTTTAAACCGGCAGCACATGCGATGCCTTTATGCCGTCTTGATTGTTCATAGGCTGCCAGATATACTTCCTGTAAATATCTGTAGCCAGGCTTATATAGTTCGTTCCCCTTATCTGATTTTTTTAAAAGCCTTTTCAAAATGGGCAAAATCGCCTTCCCCTCGTCTGTGAATACCCTTATGAAATGATATTGTTCCATATCGACCAATGAAGCCTGAAGCAACACTACAGCTTCCTGCTTTTTACCGGTCATCCACTCTAATATGGCCAATATCACTGTGGCTTCGGTCAAATCAAGGAGCCTGCAATAATCTTGAGCCAATTTCTTCAGCTTTTCACATAGCCTTTTTGCTTTTTCAAATTCCCCTAAAACGGTATAAGCCCTTACCGTCGTAAAGTGCAGAAAAATTTTATGCAGCTCCGGGCCTTGCGCCTCGGTTACGAAATAGTTTTCAAGCCAGGCTCTTGCCATTGCTTTATCTGCGTCCATCAGCTTTATTTTTGTTTCATACGCTAAAAAGACGGGCAGTATATAAAGAAGCTCTTCTTTTTCCAGAAATGATTTTATTTCCGACATGTACTTCGCTGCTTCTTCTTCCTTACCCATGGCATAAATACAGGCTATGATCTGTATTCTCGACGAAAATATTAGTTCGGCGGAATCTGTAACCGGATTTTCCATTAAAAATGCAACCGCCTCTTTTAAAAGGTTTTTTTCATACAATAGCCCCGACCTTATTCCTGATTCAATAATTTCATAATCATTGCCGAGAAGGGCATAAAACATCATGCGAAACTCGGTAAAATGTTCTTCCGTGTTCAGAGCATAATGAGAAAAATCCCGAAAGGTCCTATGAAAATAGGGTAGATTATGACTAAGTGATTTCAGTGCTTTCGGAATATTATGATTCTCTGCCTTGAATACAGCGCAGTTTTGAAATTTAGTCATCTGTTCCGCGAATGAATACCGTGGGTCAATGGCAAACAGAAAAAGTATACTTTCCAGAAAAGCTTTATGTTCTCTCACAATATCATGAATTCTGTCATAAAGCTTATCCAAATAGAAAAAGGTGCTTTTTGCATCGCTGAACAAAAAGGCATACCATGCACAGCTGGCGTATAAAAATGGATTTTTCTCCAAAACATCGGTGGGAAGCTCGTTAATAAAACTGATATTTGACAATCCCGAGCTTGACTGCGCGTTATATTTCAAAAAATTATACATAGCCACGGCTGTTCTGGTGCTGTCTCCGGATTTCACAAAATAACGAAGTGCGTTAAAATAGTCTCCTGTATCGAGGTAATAATCTGCAGCCTTTTGATATAGAGTTTCTTGCTCTATTGAAGCCTCTTTTGCCGTCTCCTCCCGCAAAAAATCCAGAAATAAATGATGATAACGGTACTCGTCGTTCCGCCGGCTGATAAATATACTGCTGCTGCGCAGCATTTCAAGGATCTTCGAACTTCCGGGGTTTTCCGTTATCTGCTCACAGAGCATTAAAGAAAATTCATCAACTATGGAGGTTTTCATCATGAAATACCGTAAGGCCTCATCAAATTTATCCCAAACTTGTGTTTTGATATATTTCTCCAGAGGATTATTATATGATTTTTTACCGGCCATAATCGTTCCGCTCAGGGCAAGGGCGTTAACTGCTATCGCCCAGCCTTCGGTAAGAGAAAAGGCTTCCTCGGTTTCTTCTAAGGTAATAAACCGGCCGAAACTCGCAAAATACCGGCGTATTTCATCGCTTTCAAAAGCAAGCTCGGAAGCGTTGATAAAGGCTATTCTTCCGTTTTCCTCCAGAGGTGAGAAGACTCGGGGAAGCTTGTCGCGACTTAAAATCAATACGGTTACGGAAAGAGGGAGCCGCCTTACAACATATATAAGGGATTTTATGATTTCCTCGTTGGTAATAAGATGAAAGTCGTCGAAAACGAGAGCATACTTACTGTCGCCAAAGGAAAGCCGCGACAATACCTCGATGGTGTGCTCAACCGGTGAGGCGTTAAAAGACTGCTCCTTTATGATTTTGGTCAAGCTTTCCTCCTGCGGGATAACGGAAAAGAGCGCAGTGCAAAAAAGCCGGTAAAACGTTGTGAGTGTATTGTCATATACGTCAAGCCCAAGCCAAATGGTCTTAAGACCTGATTTTTGTATCCATAAAAGAGTGGATACGGTTTTTCCGCAACCGGCGGGGGCGCTTATGTAAACAAATCGTTTGCTGGAGGCTTTTTCGAACCTGCTAAGCAACCGCACACGCGGGGCGCAGATTTCAGGAAGCTCGATGGGTACCATTTTACCCGTTTGCAATTCTTGAGGATTCATAGCATACCTCCTGACGCATCACTAAATTGATTATACTCCAAACTGTGAAAGTCTTCAATTATCTAACATAAATGTGTGGAATTCTAAGAAAAATGCAAGTCAAATAAAAAACCGCTGGAAAACCTCACATTGCAATTCACAGGTAAAAAATAAATTTTCAAAACCTCACATCAGTGTAATTGTATGATTATAGATTCTTTTTTACACTTAGGCATGAGAGTAAAAATCTTTTTATTGAGGCGGTAAAAAATGGATCAGGTTCTTGATAAAAGCTTTGACTTTTCTATTCGCGTCATAGAACTCGCAAAATTTCTGGATGAGGAAAAGAAACCGTTCCCGCTCTGTGAACGCTTGCTTTTATGTGCAACGGGAATCGGGGTATTTTTAAGGCTTTCGGAATTAACCGGCAAGAGATCCGCTGAATGCGGCAAGCAAGCCTTGTCCTATTCGGTGGAGGCTGAATATTTACTCGAGATCATGACGAAAACAGGGTATTTGACGAAGAGACAAAGCCAACCCATTATAAGCGACTGCCGGGCACTTAAGACACTGGTTTCCGGGCTGCTCCATAAAGCGGACGCGAAGAAGGAAAATGCTGTAAATCAACAGGTAACATGAATCTGAAAGTATATAGGAGGTATAAAAGCAAAGTTTAATCCGGCGGCAGTAATTGTTGTGGACGTATAAACCTTGAGGAGGGGTAATTATGAAGAAACGCTTCGTTGCTGTATTTATATGTATGGTAGCGTTGGCCGCACAATCTTCGCTCGGGGCCGTATCGGCATATTCGCCGCAAGGCTCCAGATCATCCGGGAATATATCTGCAAACAGTATATCCGGTTGGACAAACCGATCCGGAAAACTGGAGACCGTATTGGGCGCTTCGGGTAACGTTTCCTATAAAGGAGCGTCCCTCTGGGCAATCCCCGAACTGGATAAGGCTGCAGAGTATGGCCTTATTACCGATAGAATCAGGGATAATATAGTAGCCAATATTACCCGTGAGGAGTTTGCTGAAATAGCGGTAAAGCTTTATGAAATCTATACGGGAAATAAAGCGGAAACAGGAAACGAGAGTTTTACCGATACAACCAATCCGGAAATTTTAAAAGCTGCAAACCTGAAAATAACGGGAGGAATCGGGGGAGGTAAATTTGGTCCGAAACAGCTTGTCACCCGCGAACAAATTGCCACTTTCCTGATAAGAACGTTGAAAGCAATGGATCCCGCAGAAGATTACTCCGCTTCAGGTTCATCAAAGTTTTCAGACGATAACCTGATTGACAGCTGGGCGCAGGAGGGCGTGTACTATTGTTCCGGAGTCGGCATTATAAAGGGGATTCAGAACCAGAATGGCAGTTTCCGGTTCGATCCCGACGGAAACAGTTCCCGTGAAGTTGCGGTGATTGTTTGCACCCGGGCATATGAATCGTTTATAAAAAATACCGGGTCACAGCCCACTCCACAGCCTACCCTACAGCCCACTCCAGTGGAAGAGCCGGCAAACAAGGAGGATCCTTCAACTGAAACCTGGAACGGAAACATTATTATCATTGATTTTCAGTTTAAACCGGATCAATACGTTATTTCTGAGATTAACGGCGATAGTTTTATCTTTATACCTTACCAACAATTCGGAACTTTATTCAAAATGCCTGCTAAATCAGACTACGGTCTATTTCCTCAAGTTTATATGAAAGAAGAAACAATCATTGTGAATTATAGGGACGACAAAGGTGAAACCGCAATGAATATCACGATGGAGGTGGGCAGTTCAACAGCCTATTTGAACGGGGGACCAATCGACATTTTCGCGGGACCGTACAGAGATGGTGACATATTGTATGTTCCGGTAAATTTGTTTTTAGAGCTGTTCGAAATGCAAAATGTGATGTTCCAGGGCAGATTGTGTTTTGAATACCCGAAAGATTTTCCGCAGACAATTCTGGAAGGTTCATGGTCCACCTCCTCTGTAAGCCTGTTTACAAGTTACCAGAACATAACAACAGGAGCGATCAGCATGCCTTCCTACGAAAAGAGTTATTCGTTCAACACCGATGGAACCTACCGGTTGGCTTATGCCAGCTGCGGGGGGTTTATGGATACATTTCTCATGCAAAACGGCAAATATAAAGTCATTGGCAATGTCATCATTTTTTATGATCAGTATGAAACACTTTACCAGGGAAGTCCCTTAACTAAGATATACGAAAAGAGACACATGGGAGAAAGAATGGAAATGAATTTTATTGATGATTACAATGAGGAGACGGATAAAATTAGGTTAGACATGACCTATTTTACGAGAAGCCAGGGAGAATGACCCTCCATATTTTAACACAGAACCCACTTAAACCGTTGCTCCGGCTGGAAGTATTGAAAATACTCAGAGTTTTTTCATATTGACACCTCTCTTTCTCCATGCCTATTATTGTCCATCAGGATTAAAAGCCCAATAAATCCGACAGCTTTTCTTTTGTTATAGACTGGCCATATTCACTGATTTCAAAAGCTTCGGCGCACTTAACCCCGCCGCCCCTTTCCATCCCGTATTTTCCTGTCAACTGTTTTCTGTATTCATTCGCCGTTCTTTCATCGATGCTTCTTAGTTGTCCGGTCAGCCATCCTATCCTTCCCGCCTTAATGCAGGATGAGTGTGAAATCTCTTCGGTCTATTTACCTCTAAGCTGTTATAGAAATACTTTTCTGTGTAACTATTATCTGAAGCAACTTTATTATACCCTTCCATATTTTCATCCGCCATAGTATCACAAATATAAATGGCTATTTTTTCGTACGACGGGTTAATATTTCTGGCATGTACATTTCTGATGGGAAACAATTTGTGTTAAACAACGTCACCTTTAGTGGCAATACTGCCTCTGATGCGGGTGGCGGTTTGTATAACTTCAATGGCGTACCCTCCCTTATCAACGTTGTCTTTTCAGGCAATCAGGCCAATTACGGCGGTGGAATAGGGTTCTATGGGGGCAGTCTGATTTGTACCAACATCACCGTTCATCATGTATACCAAATTGAGAATAAAAAAGAAAACCCGGGGCTTATCGCAACCGTGCAGGGAACGAGTGATTCCAAACCAGTAATCGCTTCATCCAATATTTTTATCCTATAAATACGAATTGAAAGTAAAACCTGGAAAGTACTTGGATTACACTATTGACAATCACGAGTTAGTCATCACAAAGAACGGGAAAAGTTGCGAGGCTTTCTCCGTACATAAGGAATAGGGTCTTATACTGTGGATAATCGGCTAATTATGTGATGATTAGCCGATTACTCGATTGCCCGATTGATATTGAATTCAACCCCTTATTTATCGTCTTTTATAATTGGTTTATCAATAAAAGAATCGGCGTCGAAATCTAATTCCTGGTAGAAAGAAAAATGGTCTAATGATTGGTCTTATAAATCTACGTCTGAACCTTGGACGAAATCTAAATCCATATCCTCTGTATGGACTGTAGAAAAATCCATCTGGCATACAATCACCTCCCTTTTAATAATAGGATATGCTCATGATAAGTTTTTTGACAATAACATATAAAAAAATATAAATTTATGCTTCCCATGTTACAATATATATGGTAACAATAGCAGTGAAAGCAAGAATAGATTAATAAGACATATTTAATTATATTCAATGGGTGCGCGACATAAAAACATTTTTTATTTGATGTTGAAAACTCAATAAAATATTGTAAATATATGGATATATAGTGATCGAAGTATAAGGTTCTTATTACAATGGAAATAATTGCACAAGCAATTACTTCACACCGTAACAGCGTTCTTGGAGCTTTGCTCCAAGGTTGTTATATCAAGGCGGGAGATATGCTCACCGTCTGATAGAGGAAATCGGTACCCGCCGCCTATAGAAGTGGGGCGGGGGCCCATTTTGTTTCCTCGTTATAAGGATTTAGAGAAGGGAAAGTAATAATAACATGATTATCAGTGCAAGTAGAAGAACTGACATTCCCGCGTTTTACAGCAACTGGTTTTTTGAAAGAATCAAAGAGGGTTTTGTTCTGGTTAGAAACCCTGTGAATACGCGTCAGATAAGCAAGGTATCGCTAAAAAGAAATGTGGTCGATTGTATCGTGTTCTGGACAAAGAATCCCGAAAGAATGTTGCAAAGACTAAACCTGATAAATGAATACAAGTATTACTTTCAATTTACGTTAAATCCTTATGATACGTATATAGAAGGTAATCTGCCAGGTAAACCGCTAATAATTGACACATTTAAAAGACTTTCTGATATGATAGGTCCCAAAATAGTAATCTGGAGATATGACCCGATTATTCTGAATCATGAAATTGATGTTAACTATCACGAACAGCATTTTAATTTACTGGCCGATAAGCTTCACGGTTATACTGAAAAGTGTGTTATCAGCTTTGTAGATTACTATAAAAAAGTTGATAGAAACTTTAAAGCTTTAAGCATACAAGAAACAGAAGACGACAAGAAGAGAATAATAGCCTTAAAGATTTCTAATATAGCAAGACAGCATAATTTTCAAATAGAATCATGTGCTGAAAGTATTGATCTGTCAGAGCAAGGAATTGGCCATTCAAGATGTATAGACCCTGTATTGATTCAAGAGATAGTGGGAACTAAAATCAGATTTCAGAAGGATGCCAACCAAAGGGAACACTGCGGCTGTATTCCTAGTGTAGATATCGGAGCATATAATACATGTGCCCATGGTTGTATTTACTGCTACGCAAATAACTGTTGCAAATCCGTAAAGAAGAGCATTAATGAGTATGATGTAAAATCTCCGCTGCTTTGCAGTAAGCTTACCGAGCAGGACAGGGTTGTTGATAAAGAGGTTAAGCCGTGCTTGATAAAGCAAAAATCTGAAATATAATATAGCTATTGTACAACTTTTTAGATATTCTGCATTTTCATTTACCGGACTTTCCTATATAATTATATTTATAGTGAAATCATTGAGTCAATGTTTTTACAAAAGGAGATGGGAAATTGATAAGAGTATTAAAAAAGTAGCAAAAATTTGGGTTAATCACCGTTGTTTTTTCCCCTGCAGGGATAATCCGGAAGAATGATACAAAGCACACGATTTACTTGGCTATGCAATATCCACAAAGAATATTTTAGAAAAGACGAGGTGTTAATAATGATTATTGATAACATTCAAAATGCAAGCCTTTACTTTGGAATGAGTGAAAGGATAAAAGCTGCTCTGCAATATTTGCAGCAAAACGATTTCGATAATATGGACGTTGGTACATATGAAATAGACGGTTTGAACATATATACAATGATACAGAAATATAAGGGCAAGCCAATAGAGAAAGGGGTATGGGAGGCACATAAAAAATATATCGATCTCCAATATATCTATAAAGGAACTGAAAAACTGGGATATGCCTTCACTGAAGATTTGACAGTTAAGGTTCATTATGAAGAGGACAGGGATCGAGCCTATTTAGAAGGTAACGGCAGTTTTCTGCTGGCAAAGCAGGGTACTTTCGCTGTCTTTTTTCCCGAAGATGCACACATGCCGTGTCTGATCGCAGACGACCCGAATGAGAACATTGTAAAAATTGTTGTAAAAATAGCTGTTTAACAATATACTTTGCATTTGATTAGGGAGTGTATTAACCCGAAACCTCTTCAAAAAAGTTCCGGATCATACACTCCCATTAACGGTACAATCAGCGTAAAATATATCTAAAACTCTATACAGATACTCACTATTGTATTGGCATCAACGTCCAATTTGACAATGGTATCCTCAACCTGAATATTTATACCGCATTCTAATCTGTTTTCGTTCAAGTCCACACGCCAGGCATTATTCACACTGCGAGCGAATTTCAGGACAGCCTGTGTTTTGATCCCGTCTGTTTCGTATACTCTAACCAGCATGTTGTTTCCGCTTTCTGCTTTTTCAGGTATTTTTAAGGCGGATACGGCAACACTGCCGCTTTCCAGAGTTATAAAGCTTTTGAACGGGTGAATGTCGCCGTTGTGTTTTAAACCTGATACGAAGCTGATAGGATGGTTGTATTCATATGCTTTTCTAATCAACTCTGCATTGCTTTCAGCAGCAGCCACGATTCCGACTGAAAACTTGATACGGTGGATGTAGTTCTCCGGATACGGGTCCGGGTCATAGGAACTGCGGATTAATGTGACTGAAATAGAATTATCTGTTCCTCTGAAGCCATGTTTAGTATTGGTTGTAACTGTCACCGCGCTTCCGGTGCCATTATTTGGGATTGCCATAGCCCAACTGCTTGCGGGTACGTCCTGATTGAGATCTTCCCTTATAATGGTTCCGAAAGGAATATCATATTTATAGTTTTTACATTTATATGCCACCGGCATATGGAAATTAAGCTGCGGAATATATTTGCCGATTTGGGCGGTTTCCTGCCAGTCGCATTCCACATCGAAATGCAGGCTCGGACTGTTGTAATCCAGCGATATGGTAACATTCAGCCTGGACTCCCTGAATTTGATACTATATGTAATCCACTGCCGCAGTGCGTCTTTATCCATGGATGTATCAACGGCTTTTACATTGCGGTTCAGATCGAAAATATTCATATACCTGCCTATGGTCCATGCGGTCATTCCTTTGCAGTCATCTTCCTCAATCAATCTGAAAATACCGGCAGGCTGTTTGACATCTGTCAGTTCATTGCCATGCTTCTTATCAAGCATAGATATGATGGAAATACTCTTGGTATCGAATATCACTTTTATATAATCATTCTCAAGAATATATTGATCCGGGATTTCTATCCTGGGATCGTTAGGAATCCCTACCGTCAGATTTAGAAGCTCTCTTTCATTCATCAAATATGTGCTGTATCCGCATGCCGGTACTGTCACATCCACCAGCAATCTGACAAATTTATGTCCCCAGTAGTCAACGACAGGAGCAGAATGGTGCATCGTATTGCTTAATACTTGATGTTTGACCGCTGCACCCTCTGTATCTTTAATTTCTATTCTTGACAAATCACCCGGCCAATCCCATACAATAATCTCTACAGGCTCCCTCCTGCTTTGAACGGAAGGGTTGAAGAAATGAATGATCCTGTTCTTGCCACTGCCTCTTTCTGCCTGAGGGATACCAAAATCCTGGATGGAATAGCCGACCCCCGCGCCTTCGGAAATGGTATCCCTGACGTTCTCTTCGGTTATTCCCAGAGAGGCGGTATCGATACGTGAAGCAATATTCCTCAATGCTTTGCTTATTCCACTATTGGCTGCGGCTAATATTTGCTGGAACTGACCCATAGCATGTTCTCTTGTTTCAATTACGCCGGAGCCGGGCAGAATATCATGAAAATGGTTGAAAAGCACTTTCTCCCATGCTTCTTCATAAGCGACAGCAGGGTAATCACCATCCGCAAAAACTGTTGAAAGAGAACTGAAAGCCTCTGCCTCATTCATCTTAGCTTCACTAATCCTGTTTGCGGATTTGATTCGAGTCTGTGTGGTGTAGCATCCTGTAAATATAAAGTTAAGCTCCTGATTTACCACCGGAAGCCTGTCTGCAATGGAATCAAGCATCCGGAAGAATTCCCCGAATGTACCGAACCTGAAGGTCGGAAAAACAGGCCAGGTATTCATTTCAATCAGTTTTTCAATATCCCGTCTTGTAGGTCCGCCGCCATGGTCACCAACCCCATATACCTTTAATAGGGTATCAATCCCATGAGCGGAACAGAATTCAGGAACATGCATAGCTATATTTGCATCTATGGTCGCATTATACCAAAGAGGCTCCCTGTACACGACAACAGCACTGCCGGAAGGTGACTGCCATTTATACAAATTGTGTCCCTCATATCCTCTGCAGTGATAATAATATTTTACGCCCCCATTTGTCAAAATCTCCGGCACATTGCGGCTATGCCCAAAGGTATCCGGTTCAAAGTCAAGCTGCAGTGAATCGGGGTCCAGGTTCAGCAGCTTTGACAGATATTTCTTTGTATATAGTATATGTCTTACGAGACTTTCACCGTTCGGCATGTTTTTGTCAGTTTCCACCCAGGTGGAAGCGGTCACTTCCCAGCGTCCTTCTTTAATTCTGTCTTTAATCTCCTGCAGCATATCCGGGTCGTATTCCTCGACAATTCTGTACACCGAAGCTTGAGATTGCGAAAATTTGAAATCGTCATATTCTTTCATCAGGTTTAGCATAGTCCGGAAGGTATCCAGCGTAACAGCAACAGTCTCCGCAAAACCCCACATCCAGTTCATGTCGATATGGGCATGAGCTGCGCAAATCATCTTATAGCTTTTCGCGGCAACTGACATTTCCTTAATCATATTCTCGGCATTTAGTGCCGTAGTTTTAGAGATAACACCATCTTCAGTATGCTTTGTTACCAGGTAGTCTAATGCCTTTTCAATGATATTATCAAATTTCCCTTTACTTACGTTCGAAAGCTTCGCTGCATAATCCATCTGGGACAGAATTCTTTCTGCCCAATAGCCTGCAGTATCCTTTTTCAGGCCTTCAAGCAATGTAATCTCTTGACTATTCATAATACATACCCCCATTTATTTAAAATATATTGGCTTCCTTTTGGATTACTATAGTGTAAGTTTTGTAAGATGTTTATCATAGTGATTTCTCCCCACAGGAACTTCTAACCACCAACTGAGTTGGTACAGTAACATTAAATGTTGATTTTGTCTTATTCTCAGCCTTGTTTATTAAAATATCAGCTGCGGCCTGACCTATCAATAGCCCGTTCTGGGCTACAGATGTCAGCGGGATAGGTGCAAATTCACATTTTTTTTCATTGTCAAATCCGACCAGGCCAACATCTCTTCCTAAATTAATACCTTCCGACTGCAAAATTCTCATACATTGCAGGGCTACACCGTCATTGATCGAAAAAATACCTAAAGGTAAATGTTTTTTTAACTCTATGAGATCATCTTTCAGTTTTTCCAGAAAGAATCGGTGTGCCGGATAAGTATATCTTCCTAAGTCTTCTTGAATATTGATATGTGCAATTGAATTAAGCCTAAAATCTTCAACCGCTTTCAGGTATCCTTCCATTCTTTCGTCAACAGAGGATGCATTGGATTTGTTGGAAACAAAAACCACATTACTGTAGCCTTGCATCGCAAGATGCCTCACTGCCATGTAGGCGCCTCCAAAGTTATCAGAACCAACGAAATCCACATCTGAGAGGCCAAGGTTTCTGTCAAGCAGGCCTATATGAACTCCTTTTTCCCTAAGCTCATCAATTTTATCTCCCAGTTTGCTTTCATCACAAGGGAAAACAAATATACTTTCGATTTCACAATCCACCAACCGTTCTATGCATTCCAACTCCTCTTGCTTAATACATTCGCTGCAGCAGACATTCGTATAATATCCTTGTTTTCTGGCTTGTTTTTCAAAACCGGTAAGGATTTGACCGCATAATTCGCCAGTAAGAGATCCCATGACAAGCCCCAGCATCTTTTTACCTGCGGCCGGGTTCATCATATGCAGCCTGTCACTTACAAACGTTCCCCGACCACGTGTCCTGTGAAGATACCCTTCTGCAACCAGTTCCTCCATGGCCTGCCTGACAGGATATCTGCTGATACCGAATTGACTGCAAAGCTCATTTTCCGTCGGCAGGATACAGCCTGGTTTTAATTCTCCGACTTTGATGAGATGGATCATATGATTTTTAAGTTGCATATACAGCGGCATCTTTGAGTTTTTATCGATTCCCATGGTACTCCTTTCATACAAGTTCAAAATTCATTATGTATATGTTATGATATAATTATACATATGTAATTAAATAATAATCTTATATCATGATTATACTGTCAAATAATTTAACAGTCAATAAAATACTGAAAAAAGTTAAGAAAAACTTCCGTATATAACCTTGTTACGGAGTGATGGTTTTACCAAAGCAAAACCTATTGTTGTAATAATGGTGTCTTGCAATTGCAAGCAATTGCTTCCGTTTTTATATTAAATGTTATGCATATGTAATGTATATATGGAACTATGGTAAAAGAATAACAAATGACAGATTTTTACCCTGAAGACGGAAAATTAACCTTTAGCAGGGAGAATAAACTTCATTGATTAACTTGATACAGCAATTATCATTAGAATATGCTGGTAAAAGTGCATAATAAGCTCATATGCCGGAAAATATGCATAATTGAATGGGTGCTTTTTGAGATTGGGTGATGTGCTCTCATCACTCGTATAAGTTCAGGCCTTACCGGTTAATGTAAAAAAATTTCTTCTCCCCTTGGGAAGCAGTGAATTCCAGTTTTATAAACTGTGTTGTCCCAAATGTTTGTGTACCGAATTGACCGTCGCCCAAGCATCTCTCTTCATGGCAGCCCCAGGTCCATACCGTGCCGTCGTTTTTCTCCACAAGGTACTGCATCGGTCCCGCGCTGATGGCTCGGACATCGGACATTAAGATGATAGATTTGGGCTTATTATAGCTGTTCCAATCAACGTTTTCCCAATCCACATCCCCTGTTCCAAACATGGAAGTGACAACACCTGTCTAATCGTGTGCCAGAAGCTGGATATTCTTTGTCAGAATCAAAAGCGGCAATCCCATACTTGCCGAAGCAGCCTTTACGCCGTCCATGATTTTTGTGGAACCCGTATAGTCGCTGCCGATACCCCAGAGCGAATCGTCTTCTTTTATGAAATAGACGACACTTGAGGTCATGGTCATGTCCTTTACATATTATCGCCCCAAGCCCACAGGGAATCGTCGTTTTTGATGACCAGGGAGGTCCCCCAACCGGCAAATACCGATTTGGCATTGTCCATGATTTTAGTCGGCGCGTATACTAATTCCTCGCCCGAATTGTACAATCCAAGGTGGACCCCATTATCGTCACCCCAGCCCTATACGGTACCGCCAGGCAAAGCAGCCAGACAGTACTCCTCGCTGACAGATAACCGGTCGGCGGATACCGAAGGGTTTGAGGCTGATGGAGAGCCAGCGGTAATGGAGGGTACCGCATCATAGGTTCGGACGCTCATGAGAACGGCGGCTTCTCTTGTGGCCGTGCCATAGCCTGCCGCCTGCTGTGCGGTGGTGGTGGCCTTCGGCATGAAGTAACCTCTGTCGTCGCCCTTGATGATCCCCAGCTTCGACATATATTTTGTACCCTCTATCGCCCAGGAACCGATTTCCTTCTGATCCGGAAAATCAGGCACGCCCGTGACGGAATAATCCGCGTTCGGAGCGATGGCTTTGATGGTCCGGAACAGCATGGTGGCACATTCCTGCCGGGTGATGGTATTATCGGGAGAAAAGGTCGTCTTGGAGGTACCCTGTGTGATGCCCAGGGCGAAAGCCTTCATTATCTGCGGGTTTTGCGTATCGGTAAAGGGATTGGGAGAGACAGGCACAGGCGTCTTGCCTGTTGATTTTTCATAAAGCAGGAGTGCCAGCTCGCAGAATTCCTCCCTTGTAATGGGCTTTGTCATGTCGGTTCCCTGCAGTATGTCGGGTATCAGCCCGTATCCATTGGCCTTCTCGAGCTCGGGCATCGCCCAACCACTGCCCTGCAAGCCGATTGAAGCGACGTTGGAATAACTTGATTCGCTGATCAGGCTGTAAGTTTCATCGTATAAGGCAACCTTTACCCTGAAGGAAACAGGTGTGCCGGCATCCCATGCATAATCCTCCACCCAGATCTGTTCAAACTCGTATATGCCCGCGCTTGTTTGATAATAATCCAGCATCATATGGGAAATCAGCTCATCGGAGCTTTTCCATTCGCCGGATGCCTTGATCTTTTTCTCGATAACCACGTACCAGTACTCCGTGTCTCCGCCGCGGGGCAAACCCTCAATCTTAAAGGTGAGCAGAGCACTGCCGTAGGGATGCGTCTCGTCGGGGTTGATCAGCATAGCTTTAAGCTCGTACGGCGTATGATTGTTCGGTGTGGCAATAGACATTTGCGGAAAAAGCGTCAGAAGCAGAACCGAAATCAAAACGAAAAATGTTGATTTTTTCATATTTAAAAACTCCTTTCATTATCTCCGGTAGGGTTTTGTAATACAGAAGTTCCTACCATCCATTGTAGAAAAGAGAGCATCTACACGCTATTACCCTGATGCGAGGTTTTTAAAGTTTATTTTTTTAGTACTGAAGCCGGATGTGAGGTTTTTTATGAAATGATGAAGTTTAAATGAGCGGATACGAATATCATAAAGGTATTTTTTCACTGATATGTTAATCCTCAAAAAAGTCGAGAATTTAGTCTTATGTTAAAATATAGGCATGTCTTAATTATATGGGACAGGATATCAGTTACTCCTATCTCATGGCGGCATCAGGAGAGGCTAATATCTGGTGTTTTGTAACCCTTCATGATTATAATATCATTTAAAGGGTTACAAATACACTTTATTCATTTGTGGTCTGTAAACTCTAAAAATATACATTACAGACCACTTACGGGATTTTATAAGGAATGAGGGGTTTAAATGATTGTAAAGGTTATAGAATTTAAAAGTGAAAAAAATAACTGCTTAGTTTCATTCAATATTGCAAGTCCAGTGGTATATATACCAAAATATACAAACATTTAATAGATTTCCTTTGATATAGCTTCCCACAATATAATATGATCGGGTCGTGTTATTTGTTATAACCAATTGCAGCATAAAATAAGCGTTTTGTGTGCGGCGCGTTTTGGTGTTCAATTCTCGCAAGAACTCATTGAATGATCTCAGTCCCCGAAAGAGTACCGTTATTTGTAAATGTTCCGGTTTCCTCTGTAAAAATATGGCTGTTGTTGATTACGACCGCGCCGGCGTTGTTAACAAACTCTCCATTCTCAATACGAAGGAAGAAGCCGTCCACAATAACTACCGAATCATTGGTAAACGTGCCGTCAATCACACCGGCCACCCCGCCATGCGTGTTGACAAGTCCGGCCTTCAGAAAAACAGAGCCCTTATTGGTGAAGGTACCGCCAATCAGACGAAGCTGTCCGCCTATGGGCCCGTGATCGTCGGTATCCTCAAGGAGGGATGCAAACAGATTTACCGCGCCGTTGTTGATAAGTAGTCCGCCGTTCTGAACAGACATTACGGAATAATTGATAAAATCATCGCTTATGGAATCAGCGCCCATTACATTAATTGTTCCGTTGTTTGTCAGAGTACCCTCGATGTGGAAATCGCTACCGCAATTTACCGTTAAGGTAACGCCCACCGGTATGGTAAGCTCATCTGTAATAACCACAGGTGTTCCTAAGGAGTCAATGGATATGGCCTTTACGGTTTTATCCGCAAAAGCCTCCTTAAGGGCTTCGGAGGTAGAAACGGATACGGGTTTGGGCTTTTTCTCGTTTACCAGTTCGATCGCATGTGTGTAATCATCGCCCGTGAATATACTTTCCGCAATTAATTTATTCGCAAGTCGTTGGCTGCCGCCCTTCAAATCTGCTTCTAATGCGGCCCAGGACACGAGCACAACATCCGACCGTAAAAAACTCTCAGTATTCACACCGTCCGGCAGGATGCCGACCGCCTTGGCAAGCACATCCGGGGCGTCCCAGGTAAAATCACCGGTCGAATCATTATAATTCAGTGCGCGGAGCATGAAGGTCAGGTACATATCCGAACTTGCGTTGCCGGTACCGTATTCTGTGGCCGACACGCCTTTGGTAAGCCCCTTTTCATAAGCATAACCAATATACTTATCAGCCCATGAGGCAACGTCCGTAAACGGATGCGACCAGCTGCCGTTAAGAGCTTCCGATTCCTTTCCAAGTATGCGGATCAGCATAACCATCGCTTCTGTACGGGTAGGCGCCCTGTCCAGATCAAAATCGGTACCGGACACTCCCTGAAATAGCCCAAGCTGTTTCAGGGCCACCGCCTTTGTCTCCGCCCCATCAATATTTGCCGCGTATGTTGGCATAAGCAAAGCAAGGCTTAAGGCCAGCATCATAACCAGAGAAAAAACGCTCATCGCTGTTTTCTTCATAAGTTTGTTCTCCTTTTTAATAAATTGTAAATCTTCAGTGCCGCTCTCTGTCCTTTTGCTTTACTAAAAAAGTTTCGGTGCCGTGTTTGCTTGACAGACACTCAAGCGGGGTATATTTTTTCAAAAAATCCGCGGGATAGCGTGATGCATCAAAGGCATCTTCAATATCGCTCACTGCTGTTTTCACATCACTCACTTTACTTTACCGCCCCCAATCAAAGGTAATTCCATTTCGTGAAGAACATTTTGTGTTTCCACAACCGTAAAGCGGTTATGCAAGCAGTAGAGGATTGCCGTGTCCCGCTTTACCCGAGGATACAATGCGCTCATCCCGGCATGCTTCAAAAGCTCCTGAGCAGTATCCACATCTGCCTCGAACCCAAAGGCCAATTGCAGAACCGTATCCCGCGAAGGCTTTTTTGTACCTTTGAAAAGTTGATGCCCGAAGGAGCGTTCAATGTTAGCCCGTCTGATAATATGTTCAGGGACTTCGTCTTTCTTCTCACACAGTCCCATTATGTATTCACTGAAAGGCTGCAACCGAATTTCATCGGTGTTCTTTTCTATGAACTCATTTATATTCGACGATTTAAACAGGTTTTTGAATAATGTGCTTGTTTTGACTTGATTTGTCTGTTTATTTATGCTGCTCGTTTCTTTTCTTGAAACGGATCTTTTAGGAATAGCCGGCTTCATAGCATCCCCGGGGATCATCCAGGAGTGCCCAAAACGCCGGACGCCCTCAATGCGGCTATCTTCACAGTATTTTTGTACCCGGCGTTCCGAAATATTCCAAAGTGAAGCGGCATCTTTGACTGACATATACTCCATATATTATGCCTCATTATTCTGATTTCGATGGATGTACGACAAAATAATACATATATTATATGCGGTTATCCGAATATTTGCAAGAATATGAGATAAATACTCAAACTAAAATCGGAGAACATGTAACTAATGTCCCCCACCGAAGTTACGATGCTCAGCGTTAACTGAACGAGTTCACTATGACAGCGAAAGCAATTGCAGCATCATGTATACTCTGTACAAGCTTGGGGAGTTCTATTCTAAAAGCGATTTTACGGAGCTTCTTTCGATCAGTTGGGTGTGTATATAAATTCTCTGATAAGGTAAAAGAGGATCCTTTATTCTTGCCTTCATTTGTTTTAGGGCTTTAAAGGCAAAATCCCTGGTGCTTATATCAATCGTCGTAAGGCTGAGTTTATTTTCCTGGCTGAGAACAGTGTTATCAAAACTAACGACAGAGATATCTCCAGGTACACTGATACCAACAGAATTAAGCTTTTGTATAAGAAAATAAGCAGCCATATCACAGTGGCAAATAAAGGAGGTAGGCATCTCGGAGGGTAACTCGATATCAAGCTTATAGTATCCGGTATCACTATCATTGTTGACGAGATGCCACTGTTTTTTGTAAGACAGGTTATAAGCATCCAATGCCTTTAGATACCCGAAAAAACGATCCGATATACTCGATGTTTGCTTTGGATCTCCAAGAAAACCGACCTTTGTATGACCCTTTTCCAATAAGTAGTTAGTTGCATAGTATCCTGAGAAAAAATTATCAGCTATTATACTATCGATTTCAAAATGAGGTTTATAAAAATCAATAGAAATCTTGGGAGGATTCAAGAAGCATAACGCATCCAGATACGAGACGCAGAACTCGCCTGCAATGAAGATTCCATCATAATAACTTTTAGTCACCGGTTGCGGAATAATGGCATTTTCTTCAGAGTTTCGATCAATAATAAAAAGGGATAGCTCAAAGGATTCATCCATACATTCGTTATTTAAATAGTAATAAATTGAAGAATAGAAGTTCTCGTTCTCTAAAAAATATCGTTTTGGAACAATGTAAACCAATTTTTTCAGCTTAGGTATGTTATTGCCGGAATCCTTTATATAGCCTAATTCTTTCCCTTTGAGAATGATTTTATCCTTCAGTTCCTTACTTACGCCGGGTTGATTGTTTAGTGCCTTATATACTGTAACTTTTGAAATATCAAGTTCATCGGCAATAGTTTGCATTGATATGCATTTGTATCTCATTAACTATCCTCGCTTTTTAGTATGTTACTTTGTATGATATTATATTTAGTATACAAAATCAATACATATTGTAAAAGCAACCTAACAAAAGTAATAAAACATAAAGTAACAATAGTTAGTATTATAGCAAAATCATTAGCTAAAGTAACTTGAGCCGAGTTCCTTTGGAGACATAATTCAAGACGTTTCTCTTTTCAAAAAGCATAAGAATACCCTTCAGCTTGGCTGCGCAAGCACCGCCGGACAGCGGCACAACCGGGAAATAAAGCCATTCCGCTGTGGCATTATCAACCGATATGATTATTCTCCCGAGCAAAAAAGTAGTAAACAAAAAATATATATAATTGCATATTGACAGTAACTAAAATTAGTTTTATAATGAATTTGTTAGTAAATATTACTTAACATTATGTTTCATGGAGGTACCCAATGTCAATAGTTCGGTATTCAAAAAATCCTATTATAACAACCGAAGATGTTAAACCCTCAAGAAAGGATTTCGAAGTTATTGGCGTTTTTAATCCGGGAGTAGCAAAATACGGAGAAGAAACCATACTTGTAGTAAGAGTAGCAGAGAGACCAAAGGATAATGATGAGCACTTTATTAAAGTTCCAATTTATGACGATAAAAACAAGGAAATTATTGTAAAGGAAATCAGCAGGACATGTAAAGGCATTGAACTTTATGATCCAAGGGTAATAGTAATTGAAGACCAGAAATATCTAACATCCCTGTCTCATTTAAGAATTGCGCGCAGCATTGACGGTTATCGGTTTCAGGTTGAGAATCAACCTGCAATAATACCTGATAATATATATGAAGCATACGGTATTGAGGATGCACGGGTAACGCTGTTGAATGGCAGGTATTACATAAATTACAGTGCGGCATCAAGTGCAGGAATTACGACCGGCTTGATATCCACACCGGATTTTAAAAACTTCAAAAGAGAGGGCATAATATTTTGTCCCGACAATAAAAACGTGGCAATTTTCCCGGAGAAAATTAACGGTAAATATTATGCGCTGCACAGACCGTCAGGTTCATATTGCTCTCGACCGGAAATATGGATTGCAGATTCAAATGATCTGATCTGTTGGGGTAATCACAGACGTTTGGCTGGTGTCCGTCCCGGATACTGGGACAATGGACGAATAGGTGCCAGTGCGGTACCTTTCAGGACAGAACACGGATGGGTTGAGATATACCATGGCGCAACAGTTGATGATTATTACTGTCTCGGTGTTATGCTGCTTGACCTGAATGAGCCGTGGAAAGTGATGGCAAGAAGTGAAATGCCATTTATAAAACCTGAAGAGGAATATGAAACAGAAGGTTTCTTTAAAAATGTTATCTTTAGTTGCGGTCTTTTAGAAGATGGACAGCAGATTCGGCTGTACTATGGCGCTGCGGACAAGAGTGTTGCCTGTATTGATTATACATTGGATGATGTTTTGGACAGTGTAGGTTTATAAGTGTGGGGAAAGCTTTGAGAAGATTTCAAATATTCATTGTTCCAGGGATAAATGATTGATAGAATAAAAGTTCCCTGTGATTTGTTATTAACCGACCGTTATATACGGCGGCTAAAATAATAAACTATTTTGAATAGGAGGAAAGAATATGAAAAGGATTAGTACATTGGCTCTTGCTTTTGCAATTTCTGCGATGATGCTTGCGGGTTGCGGAAATGTCAGCGAAACAAAATCAACTCAAAGTGCGCCAACATCTGGTGAAACAACAAATGCTTCTACTGGTAAAGAAGCTCCGGATCTTAAAGGAAAGACAATAAAAGTTGGACGTTGGGGAGGAAACGATGGAGAAAATACAACCTTTGCAATTTTACTTGCAAATTTTACTACCGATACCGGTATAAAGACTGAAGAAAAAGTTTATACTGATTTTACAACCCAGATTAAAGCGGATTTAGTAGCAGGTTTAGCTCCGGACGTATTTTATGTAGATGCATACATGGCACCATTCTTTATTAACCAGGACGTTCTTGCTGAAATCGATCCTGCTTTTGTAGAAGCTGACAAGTTCTACGTTCCGCTGATTAGTGCTTTCCAAAAGGATGGGAAATTATACTCTGTTCCCAAAGACTATTCTACATTGGCACTCTACTATAATACAAAATGGATCACAGCCGGTGACATACCAAAAACTCAGGAAGAACTCTACAGTACGGAATATCTGGATAATATTCTGGCAAAACTGCCAAATGGTATTGCTGCTCTTACATATAATCAGGATATGGCTCGTTTACTTGATATGATGCAGATAGACGGTACAAGTGTTCTCCAGGCGGATAACAGGAAATCAAACCTGGGAGATCCCAAAATTGCAGCTAACATTAAACCTTTGGTTGACGCCGCTGCCGCTAAAAAAATTGTAACACCAGCGGATATAGGCACAGGATGGAATGGTGAAGCATTCGGTAATGAACAAGCCGCTATGGTTATTGAAGGTAACTGGATGCTGGGTACCATGAAATCCCAATTCCCGGACATTCAGTTTGAGGTTGCTGAGCTTCCGACACTCATCGGCAAGAAGAGCACAATGGTCTATACCGTTGGCTGGTCGATAAATTCCCGTTCTAAGGAAAAAGATGCCGCTCTTGCCTGGATCAAATATGTAACCGGTACTAAGGGTATGACTACCTGGTGTACAGGCGCTGGGGTTCTTCCCTCACGCGGTGATATAGCGGCTTCAATGAATGTAGATCAGGATCCTGAATTAGCTCCGCATATTGCCGGTGCAGAGTATGCTACACCCTGGCAGAAGGGTGAGTCCATGGATATTGTCAATAACGAATTCATGAACTACTTTAACTCTGCTGTCAGAGGTGAAATGAGCCTTGAAGATATGATGAAAAAGGCTCAGGACGAAGCAAATAAGCAAATTCAATAAAATTTTAGGTACAGGTAATTAATCGGATGCGGCCAGGTTTATCCTTACCGCATCCGGCACTAATCTGCTTGAGGTGATAATATGAAAACGAAGCTGAATAAGAATAGTCTTTTTAATCATCTCCAGGGATACGCTTTTATAGCTCCAACAGTTATAGTATTAGGTGTTTTTACTTATATTTCGGTGGTTGTAGCAATAGGAATGTCTTTTCATAAGGTGAATTTATTTAAGTGGACATTTGATTATGTCGGCTTAAATAATTACATGCGGTTTTTTAGCGAAGACAGGATTCTTAAAGCATTTACGAATACAATCAAATTTGTTTCGGTAGTAGCGCCAATTCAGACCATAGTGGCACTGGTGATGGCTGCTGTGCTAAACAGCAGGATAAGGGCTCAAAGGACATTCAGATTTGTTTATTTTTTACCAACACTCACTTCATCAGTTGTTTTAACGATGATCTTTATGTTTATATTCAGCATAAACGGGCCGTTCAATACGATAGGATTGTCAATGAGTTTGATAGAGGAAGCAAAAAACTGGCTTAATGAGCCTTCTATCACATTAAAAATCATTATGGCTATGAATATTTGGTCAACGGTACCTTTCTATATGACAATCTACCTTGCCGCATTACAGGATGTACCGCAAAGCCTGTACGAATCAGCCAGGGTGGACGGCGCAAACGCCGTAAAATGTTTCACGTCCATTACTGTACCACATATGAAACCAATTACGACTTTTGTTTTTATTACAGGTGTTATATCAACCTTTCAAATGTTTGATCAGGCATATATTTTTTCAAATGGTTCAGGCGGGCCACAAAACTCAACATTAACTGTCGCGTTGATGGTTTTCCAGTATGCATTCAGTCTGCTGAACGATATGGGTATTGCTGCTGCAATTGCCATTGTTCTTGCTATTGCTATAATAACGACAAGCCTAATAGCTAATAAACTGAATAAATCAGAAAAACTTTATTCATAAAAGGGGAGGGTAAGTATGAAAAAGAAAAAAGTCTCGTGTATGCCAGTGTTATATGTGATTTTAATTATATATGCGCTTATAACGCTTTATCCCTTTTTATGGGCGTTATCGGCATCTTTTAAAAACTATGCTGAACTGACCGGCGGAGGGCTTTCATTAATTCCTAAAAATATTACTCTTGAAAATTACGCAAAAATTTTTACCAGAGAGTCAGCTTACCTGAGATGGTTCTTTAATTCTGTCTTTCTCGCAACTTTAATTACCGGAGTAAATGTTTTCTTTAACAGTATGGCGGGGTATGCTTTGGCACAGATAAAGTTCAGAGGGAGCAAAATGGTTTTTTACCTTATTCTTGCTGCAATGGCTATACCGGGACAGGTGCTTATGATACCGAATTTTATCATTGTAAACGCTTTTGGGATGATGGATTCATACGCCGCAATTCTTGTTCCCGGCGCTATTAATACTACCTATATCTTTTTTATGAGGCAATACTATATGAACTATTCCAAGCAAGTTGAAGAAGCGGCAAAAATTGATGGCCTGTCAAGAATCGGGTGTTTTTTCAGAATTGCTCTTCCATTTGCAAAGCCTGCATTGGCGACTCAAGCCACCTTCATATTTCTTGGATCATGGAACGGCTTTGTCAATGTAATGCTTTATATCAAAGATGTGAAGAAATTCACACTTCCTTTGGGAATACAGTATTCCCAGGTTCAATACGGCACCTTGTGGAACAATATAATGGCGTTCAGTATGCTATCCTTTGTACCGATATTAATTATGTATATTACTCTAAACAAGTACTTTATGAAGGGAATCAGAATGGATGGAGAAAAGTAACGAAGGACATAAGATAAAAGAAGCGATAAAACCAAAATCATGTAAAGAATTATTGAGAGAATATGCTTTAAATGCTTCGGCGGGATATGCCGAAAAATTGAAATTCTGTGTAGCAGAGGGATTGGATGTATATAACATAACCGCACCTTTTTTGGCAGGCAACGAAATGATAATTGCGGGGAGAGTTGAACCCAGAGAATCGGAGATTTCAAAAGTTATGTTTTTTAAAAAGAAGGAAGGTTCATGGATAATCTCGCATGAAGGAATCTATTTTGATAGATTTCAGGATCCATTTATCACAAGAGTTGACGGAAAGCTGATTTTAGGAGGGGTACAGGTCATAAATGATCCCCTGGACAGGGAAAGAATAATAAGCTTCAGAACACTCTTTTACAGGGGTGAAAGCATCGATAGCCTTAAATTGTTTGCTGCCGGTCCTATGGGAATGAAGGATATAAGGATTATACAGTTAAAGGACGGCAAAATCGGAGTTTTCACCCGGCCCAATCGAAATGAGTTCGGTATGGGCAAGATAGGCTTTATAAAAATAGATTCTTTAGATGCATTGAATGAAATTACTATAAAAAATGCTAAAATTGTTGATACTCATTTTGTTCCCGGTGAGTGGGGCGGTTGTAACGAAGCGTATCTTCTTGAAGATGGTCTCGTTGGAGTACTGGGCCATATTTCATATTGGGAAAATGAAAGCATCATGCATTATCACAGTATGGCATTTGTCTTCGATCCTGAAACACAAAAACATACCCCTGTTAAAATTATAGCAACACGTTCAGATTTTATTAACGGCCCTGCAAAAAGAAGCGAGCTTAAAGATGTCGTTTTCAGCGGAGGGCTTGTTAAGAAAGATAATGAGAAATATATTCTATACGCGGGTGTTTCGGATGCGGAAGCACATTGTATTGAAATAAAGAACCCGTTTACTGGTTATTAATCCGGGTTTAACTTGATTCATGGGGGATTTATATAGTTGCGTTATATAACTTGAACAAAATAATTGATGCAAGCTGTCATCCTGAGTGTCAGCGAAGGATCTTACTCATCCATGGGTATGGATTCTTCGCTTCCCTCAGAATAGTACAGATAAAAAGGTAACTTGCATTTTTCCACCAAATGGAATACTTTTGCATCGTCACAATAGGTTGCAACCCACAATTTTATTCCGGACATACCTCTGTTTTCAATTCCACTTCTTAAAACCTCCATGC